>CAISKJ010000720.1 GCA_903885885.1 uncultured delta proteobacterium | reverse complement strand
GTGCGCGCGAAGGTCGCCGCGCGCCGCACGCACTGACCTCGCCGCCCTGCCACGACGACGCCCCCCCGGCGAGCGGAACACGGCTTCCGCGCGAGCGGCACACGTGTTCCGCTCAGCGCGTGGCGCGCTCGGCGGCGGCGCGCGTGATCGTGACGCGCACGTCGCCACGCACCAGCGTCACGTCGGCCCGCGCGAGGCCCGCCTCGCGAAGCAGCGCCCGCAGCGCCTTCACGAGCGCGGCGTCGGCCTTCTCCTTCGCGCGCGCGGCCTCGGTCTTGGGGCGTCGGGCGCGCGCCTCGGCGTTCACCGCGCGCGTGGCGGCCTTGATGTCGCGCACCGAGGCCTCGCCCGCGGGCTTCGCGCCGATCTTCGCCCCGTCGGCCACGAGCTGCGCGGGCGAGTCGTCTTCGGGCGTCGCGTCGGTGTACGCCACCAGGGCGTAGGCGCGCTCCTGTCCGAGGGTGAGCGCCTTCTCGCGCGGCACCTTGCGCACCACGGCGATGAGCTTGCGCGCCTGACGGCCCGACATCATCGCCTCGGCCTTCAAGAACGCCTCGAGGCTCTTGTGCCCCTCTGCCGCGTAGAGCTTCTTGTCGAGCACCTCGCGGAGCGCCTCGCCGATGTCGTAGAAGCCCTCGACCACGTCGGTCACGCGGCGACGAATGAGCGCCACGAGGTCGGCGAGGCGTAGCTTGTTGCGCGCGAGGGCCTGTGTCTTCGTGCGCTCGATCAAGCTCGGCGCCCGCTTCGATTGCGTCGTCATGGCCGCGATTGCACAGGAGCCAGACGCGAGCCGTCAAGCGTCGTGTTGAGAAGACGAGCGGGCGTATCGGTCAGTGCAACTCAGTGCAGTTCGCAGTCTTTGAGCGCCAATCCGAGGAGGCGGCCGTGATCGTCGAGGCGACACTCGATGCTCACGCGGGAGTTGGTGCGCACCGTGAGCAGTTGTTGGCGGGCGCTGTCGGGGAAGTACGCATGGCCGTCGAAGAGCAACGACTCGCCACCGCAGCGAAACTGCACGCTCAGTTGCCCGAGCGTCTCGCTCACCTCGCCGACTCGCACCGTCCACCGAGCCCATTTGCCTTCGTATTGACGCCACATTTCGTTCTGCTGCAGCTCAGACAGTTCAGCCTGCGTGCCAAAGGTGTGAGCGACCTCCGAGCAGTTTTGCGTCACGTACTCTCGCTGCGCAGGAGGAGCTGACGGTGCGGACGTGGGTGCGCGCGAGGGGGATGAATTCGATGAGCCCCCGCTGTTTGCCTGCGTCGCGCCGTCTTTGCCGCTTCCGTAGAAGAGAAGGCTGAACACTGCCACCGAGAGCGCTGCAATGAGGTTTCGCTTGTTCATCGTACGGGGCTTTCCTTTGGGAGAGTTGTCGAGCGAACGAGGGTCTGCGGGACAAGCGCCGTCGCAGTGGCGATGGCGATGGCGAGAAGGTCGAGAGGGTCGAACGTGCCCGGCACGAGGTGAAGCGCCTGCCCCAGCTCGGAGGCGACGAGCGCGCACGGGCCCGCGAGCGCCCACAGCAGCCGGAGTCGCCGCGCACCGCCCAGGTGGAGGCGATGGAAGTGCGCGCTCCATGCGTAGGCCCACGCGCCGTCGGGCACACTGAACAGGATGAAGTCAGGGAGGCGAGGTCGCAGCGGTGACGCCGCCGAGCGGGCATCTCGGGCAGCGTCTTCGAGTCCTACGGCGTCGATCCAACGAAACAAGTTCAGATCGTCGCAGCGCCATAGGACGTAGATCACCGCCCCCAGGGACAACGGCGCGGCCACGTGAAGAGCCCACGAGGCGAACTCCCGATGCGTCGAGAGTGCCTTCGGGCTGACTTCGTTACATAGCGATGGAGGCTGGAGTTCAGATGCCATCGTTCTTTGTGTCGGAGCGTTCGACCTGCGGTGCGGAGGACCCCTCCCTCCGCGAGCAGCACTGGCCTGGTTCGGGATCTCGAACCCATGTTGCACGCCTCTACATCACGGTCAATCGCGAATGCCGCCCTCCAAGAGGGGCGCTCGCGCGCCACGCCATCGAACACTGCCCGACCCGCTTGCCGCGCAGGTTGGCGCGCGCGTGCGTGATCTGCGTAAGGAGCGCGGCTACACGTTCGACGCCTGGGTAGAGACCGTCGGCCTCGGGCGCGGATACGTGTCGGAACTCGAACGCGGACTCGTGGTGCCGACCATCACAACCCTCGCCCGAATCGCCGAACCATTGGGCGTGACAATCGCCGACCTCGTGCTCGGACATACCTCGAGGGAACAACTCTTCGCCTTGACCGGGGGCATGTCCGAAACGGCCATACAGCGACTGCTCGAAGTCGCCTCCGCCATCGCCCCGGACGCTGCTTCGTACACGCGAACAACCTCGTCGACCCCAAACCGCTGAGCGCTGGCGGAGGCCCTGACCGGCACACGTGTTCCGCTCGCCGATGCGCGGCGGCGCTTCCGTGCACCCGGGGCCCGTTGCTACCGTCCGGCGATGGCACCGCGTACGCCTCGTCGGCTGCGTCACATGCGAACGGCGTGGCACCCGCTGCTGGTGGTGCTGCTGGAGCACCTGCTGCCGCGCGCGTGGTACCGATT
>CAISKJ010000719.1 GCA_903885885.1 uncultured delta proteobacterium | reverse complement strand
GGGCGTGGGCGTGGGCGTGGTGCCCTTGGCCGAACACGCCGCGAGCGACAGAGCGAAGAGGGCCGTACACGTGAAGCGCGCCATAGGGCGAAGGAGGTATTCTGCTCCTCGCGGGGCGTCAACGTCGCGGCCAAACGCGTGACGAACTTTTGCCGCGCCGGGGCTACGTCGTGCGCTCGACGGCGACGATCGCGGCGGTGCCGTCGTCGAGGCAGAGCGCGAGGTGATCGCCGTCGGGCGCGAAGCGCAGCGCGGTGACGCCCGCGTCGAGCGACAACGCGGCGACGAGGTCGAGGCCCTGGCGCGCGTAGAGCTTCACCGTGCGACCGTCGCCGAGCGCGACGAAGCGCCCGCGCGGGTCGAGCGAGACGGGGCACTCGGGGTGGATGAGCCACTGCGAGGCGAAGGGATGAAAGTGCTCAAGATGCCTGGGACGTTCGTCGTGGCGCAGCGGGCGGTGGAGGTCCCAGAGGCAGAGCGAGTGGTCGCCCTCGCGGTACCCGTGCGCGAAGGTGTGCGGTGCGGACAGGGCGAAGGCCGGCCCCCAGCGATGCGGGTCGGCGGGCAGGGTGTCGTCGAGGCGGCGCGTCGAGGCGCTCGCGCGGTAGAGCCCCTCGGCGCGCGCGAGGTACACCGTGTCGTCGACGAGCGCGAGCTCGGTCGTCGGGTCTGCATACAAATCGGTGGCGCGCCATCGCAGGGCCCACAGGGGGCGCTCGTCGAAGGGGTTCCACGCCTCGACGAGGGGGGCGGGGTACTCGTCGTCGCCGAGGGGCTCGACCCACCCGGCGCCCACGCGCGGCTCCAGGTATGCGCCGTCGTGCTCGATCACCGAGGCGATGAGAAGCTGCGCCCCGTCGGCCGCCCACGCGAGCGCCGTCGCGCGCAGCGACGCGAAGCACCGCGGCGCGCGGTGCTCCCCCGTGGCGAGGTCCCAGAACGCTACGTCACCCGGCGCCGTGATCGCCGCGAGCGTGCGCCCGTCGGGCGACAGGCACAGCGCGGAGACCCCATCGTCGACGTCGACCGCGCGCGCGGCCTCGCCGTCGAGGCTCCAGGCGACCACCTGCGAGACGTTCGCGTCGGAGCGCAGCAGCGCGCGCCCGTCGGGGGCCCACGCGATCACCGACCCGCGGGCGTCGCCGAGGCGCGCCCGCTCGCGAAGATGCACCCGAGGCGTGTGGGTAGAGCTCATCGGCGCCGACGAGCATAACCCCGTCGCCCGGACGCGACGCGCGCGGCTTCAGTAACGGAGAAAACCGCGAATGGGTGACCCGAGGTTGAGCGTGACCGGGCACGCGACGGCGCGGTACACGGCGTCGAGGCAGCCGCCGGTGCCGTCGTAGGGGCGAGAGACGCGGCCCGGGGCGTTCGTCCAGAGCTCGACGTCGAGGGCCGTCACGTTGCCGCGGAAGTCGGCCGCGTAGACCCACGCGTCGTCGTCGTCGAGCACGAGCCCCGTGACGGCGTTGGTGACCCCCACGTCGTAGCCGGTGCCGCCGGCGGGCGTCGCGCCGCGGGCGTCGAAGGTGCCGTAGCCCACCGCGCCGACGCCCGAGAGGTACGTGCCCGCGAGGCCGCGCACGTTGCCGATGAAGAGCCGTCGGCCGTCGCGGGCCCACGCGAGCGACTGGGGGCCCTGACCCGTCCAGAAGAAGCGCCGCGAGGGGTCGCCGGGCTGCAGGTCGACGGTGGTGTCGGTGGCCGTCTCGACGATGGCCACGCGGTTGGCGCCGCGCGCCACGATCGCGAGGCGCGTGCCGTCGGGCGAGAGCGCCAGCGCGCCGGGGCGCGCCGTGCCCGGGAGGTCGACGATGCGTCCGCTCACCTCTCCGCCCGCGGTGTCGCAGGCGACCGTCGCCGCGAGGTCGAGCACCGCGACCGAGTGCGGCCCCGCGGAGTTGGGGTGCGTGAGCGACACGTAGGCCTTGCGGTTGTCGCGCGTCACCACGATCGACTGCACCGCCTCGAGGGCCGCGGGGGCGACGCCGACCGTGAAGCGCTTGCACACGCTGTAGTCCGCGAGGTCGATCACCACCACCTCTTCGCTCGCCGTTCCCACGAGGGCGTAGCGCCCGTCGGGGGTCACGCCGAGGCCCTGCGCGCCGCCGCCGAGGGTGACGCGCGTGACGCCCGCCGGGGCGCCCGCGGTGGTGGTGGTCGCGTCGCCGTCGGTGTCGAGCTCGCGCTCGGCGCCGCGCTCGAGCGACAGCACCGAGAGCGTGCCGTCGGCGAAGTTGGTGACCAGCGCGCGCGGCCCGTCAGCATGGGTGACCGCGATGGCCCCCAAACCCGACCCGTACGCGATGAAGCCCGCCGCGTCGCCCGCCACCGGGAGCCGCGACACCGCTGCGCCGCTGAACGCCACGCGCGCGAGGCCGCGGTCGGTCACCGCGAGCGCCTCGCCGCAGCCGCACCAGGCGCGGCCGTGGGTCTCCTGGTCGCCGTTGCCGCGCGGCGACTGGTACACCACGGGCGACGTCGCGTGGCCGAGCGCGCGGCACAGGGGCTCGGCGCTGCGGTCGTAGTCGTCGACGCTCGTGCCGAGGCGCAGGTGCCGCGAGGCCACGGCGGCGCAGGCCTCGCAGGCCGCGAGGCGCCCCTCGGCGTCGAGGGGCGCGCTCACGCGGGCGCGCAGGGCGTCGAGGTCGGCCATGGTGGTCGTGGCGCAGAGCTCGTCGGCGTGGGCGCGGTGAAACGTGCGCGCGAGGGCCAGGGCGCGCCTGGCCTCGCGCGAGGAGGCCGTCCACGGGAGCGGCGGGTCGATGTAGGTCGCGAGGGGCGTCGCGCCGGTGTGCACGTAGCGCCCGTTGCGGTGCACGCCGATGAGGTCGCCGACGAAGCCGCGCGCGAGCTCGGTGCCGTTGGGGCGGGTCACGGCGCGAATGCGCGCGACGGCCGCGATGCGCGCGAGGTCGACGCGGTAGTTGGCCGCGCGCGCGTCGGTGAGGTACCCCACGCCGCCGCCGAACAAGGCCCCGCCGCGGATGAGGGTGGTGGCGGCGAAGTCGCTGGTGATGTCGAAGTGCACCTGCGCGCCCGAGCTGGGGACGGTGTAGTCGACGCCGAGGCCGAGGTAGAAGCTGCTGTTGGTGGCGCGCTGGCCGAGGCACGCGTCGCCGGTGGGGTCGACGGTGTCCGTCCGCGAGGGGGCCGCGGCGCCGTGGTTGGAGCCCGCGGCGAGGTACACCTCGCGGATGCCCGAGGCGGCGCAGGCGTAGAGGGCGTTGTACTGGCCCGGATAGACGCTGCGCGTGAGTCGACCGAGAAAGAGGTCGCCCACGGCGGGCACGGGGCCCGCGCCGAGGCCGTCGATGTACTGCGGCGGCGCGAAGGTGCGAAGAATGGGCTCGCTGATCGATGCGGAGTAGCGCGAGGGCACCACCGGGGCGCACAGCGCGTCGTCGTACACGAAGCCCGTGCGGCTGCCGAAGAGCTCGTCGAGCTTGGACTTGGATCCATGGATGAGCCCGGACGTAAGTGCGGCAACGACGGCGGCCTCGCGGCGCTCCTCGGCGTCGGCGCCGGGGAAGTCGTTGATGTCGGGAGAGCCCCAGCGCTCCCACATGTGGCCCATGCTCCAGGCGTCTTGCAGGTAGTGGTGCCCGACGGCCTCGAGGGTGAGGGCCTCGGCCTCGCACGCGCGGAGGTACTCGCTGAAGCGGCCGTGCGTGGGGCGCAGCGTGGCGGCCATGGACCCCGCACACGCTCGCGCGCTCGAGCGCGAGGCGGTGGTAGTAGCGGTAGAACGCGGCGGCCTGGGGGCCGAAGTGCTGCGAGTTGAAGGGCCCCATGTGCGTGGCGAAGCCGTGGCACACGTTGGCGGTCACGGTCTCGCCGGGGATGGGGCACGTCTCGTTGCCGGTGGCCCAGTCCCAGAGGCTGTACGAGCAGTCGGGGAGCTGCGCGAACTCGCCGATCGACATGGAGCGCGTGCGCGCGCGCAGCGCCTCGAGGAAGGGCACCGGCGTGAGCGTCGTTGCGCCGCCGGGGAGCGTGGCGGCGCTGGTAAACACCCGCAGCCGCTGCGTGGCCGACACGGCGGCGGGAAGCCCCGCGAGGATGCGGCTGTTCTCCCAGAGCTGGCGGTGCTCGTCTTCGACGCCGACCCAGCGGTTGCGCGCGGTGGCGTACCCCTCGGCGCACTCGGGGCCCGTGAGCGCGCGCAGCGCGGCGGGCTCGCGCGTGGGGTCGGGGTACACGTAACACTTCGAATCGAAGGCCCACGCGGCGGGCGCGGCGGCGAGGGCGGCGACGAAGAGAGCCGCGCGCCTCACGGCGCACCGCCGATCATGGCGCGCACGCCGGGAAAGCAGTCGGGCGCATTAAAATAGACGGTTTCGAAGGCCGTGAGGTCGTCGTCGCCGCGTCGCCGCGCGGCCTCGTAGGCGTCGACGCACGCGGTGGGACAGCACGCGGAGGGCTCGGACCACGGCGTCGCGGTGGCGCACGCGGGGGCCGAGATCACGCACTGATCGAGGGTGGGCGACGAGGGGCCGACGCAGCCCGCGACGAGCGCCGCGCACGCGCCGAGGGCGGTGATCGGGTCGCGCAGCCGCGGGTCGTGCTCGAGCGATCCGTGCTCCGTCGAGAAGAGCTGGTAGGTGCCCGCGTCGGTGCGAGGAAAGGGCCCGCCGTCGAGGTCTACGGTGCGCAGCGGCGGAACCGTCACGCGCTCGGGCCGCACGTAGCCGCCCGCGCTCGCATCGGCGACGGTCGCGCTGTCGGTGGCAGTCGCAGCGTCGGTGGCAGTCGCAGCGTCGGTGGCAGTCGCAGCGTCGGTGGCAGTCGCCGTGTCGGTGGCAGTCGCAGCGTCGTCGCTCACCGCGTCGACGGCGCCGTCGATGACGTCGATGACGTCCGCGTCGAACGACGGGACATCGGTCGGCGCGGTGATGTCCGTCGGCGCGGGGGTGTCCGTTGGCGCGGTGATGTCCGTCGGTGCGGTGACATCTTTCGGTGTGGTGATGTCAGGCGTCGGTGCGGCGTCGGGCGTCGCGGGAGGCGACTGCGAGCAGGCTGACAGCGCGAGCAGCAGCGCGAGACCACGGGTCAGGCTCAATGGAGGGCTCCTACCAGGGAGGACACGATCGCGCCGTACGCCACGCGCACCCGGCGCAGATTTCTCCCGTCGTCGCCCTTCGACGAATTCGACTACGGCGTCCCGTCGACGGAGCGATCGACCGACGGGCCGAGCACGCTGTCGGGGTATCGCTGGTGAAACCGCGCCCGCGCCGCCGAGGCCGCCTCGCGGTCGCCGCGCGCGGCTGCGCACTGCACCCGCAGCGCCTCGCGCTCGGGCTCGAGGCGCCCGTGCGGAAAGCGCCGCGCGTGCTGCGTGAGCGCCGCCGCCGCGCCCGCCACG
>CAISKJ010000718.1 GCA_903885885.1 uncultured delta proteobacterium | reverse complement strand
GCCCCCGCGGCGCAGGCCCGTCGCGGGGATCACCGCGGGCGTCGGCGCCCCTTCGCCCTCCGTGGGCAGCGTGAGGCGCGCGCTGAGGTCGACGCCGGGCACGCGCGTCTGCACCACCGCGGGCAGCGAGATGCCCTCGCGCGACGCCGATGCGAGCTCGCGCGCGGCCACCGCGGTGGGCTCACGCGCGCCGGGCGGACCGCCCCACACGCCCCGCTGGGGGTGCTCGCAGGTGACGGGGCCCGTCCACGGGTGACGGATCACGTAGCGGGCCTGGAAGGCGTTTCCCGTCGCGGTGAGCTTCGCGGCGGTGACGTCGTCGGCGGCGTCGCGCGGCGGGCGCTCGTGGCCGCCCGTGACGGGGAGCGCCTCGCGGAACACCAGGTCGTCGGTGAGCGTCGCGGCGTTGTAGCGGGCGTGCAGGCGCGTCACCACCATGCTGCTTCCGCTGAAGTCGGGCGTGGCGTCGGCGCCCAGCGTGGCGAGGTCGTTGGCGTCGAGGGGCGGCGTCGGGCACGGGTCGCAGCCGCCGGTGCTCCACGCGTACTCGGTGATCACCGCGCGGCGCCCGTACGACTGCAGCGTGGCGTCGAAGAGCGCGCCGTAGAAGTCGGCGAAGCGCTCGCGCACGGCGTCGGTGACCTGGAGGTTGGTGGGCACGAAGGCGTTGCGGTAGTTGGCGACTTCGAAGCGCGCCGACGGGTGCAGCACGTACACGATGAGGTCTTGCGGGCCCTGCGGGGCGTTGAGGAGCCCCAGGCGCACGGGAAGGCGAAACTCGCTGGAGTCGTACTGCATGCGCAGGGGCGAGAGGCGCGCGCCGCCGCCGGGCCTGCGCTGCGCGCGCCCGACGTCGACGCGGGCGACGAAGAACTTCCACTCGCCGCGCACATACGGCGCGAGCGACGCGGCCGCGCCGCGGGGAACGTTGTAGCGGTTGGCGCGCAGCCACCCCTCGAGGCCCGACGACTCGCTCGCCGAGAGGATCACCACGTCGTACTCGCCGACGGCGAAGCGCGCCTCGACGCGCACGTGATGCTCGCGGTCGACCTCGTCGCTGCTCACGCTCTCGGAGGTGACGCGCGCGAGCACGCGCACCGCTTCGAACGCGTAGCCGTCGGAGCGCTCGCAGGGGTCGCGCTCCCAGTACTCGACGAGGCGCGGCGCGGTGAGGGCCTCGAGGTGGTCGAACACGTCGTGCGGGAGCGTGCGCACCGTGTCGCGCGAGAGCACCACGGGCACGGGCACCACCATCGCGAAGTCTTCGGGCGGGCCGTCGTAGTCGTTGCTCATCGAGAGCACCGTGCGGGTGCCCGCGCGCATGAGCGCCGCGCGCGTGGCCCGATTGGTGAGCGCGGCCCCGCTGCCCGACACATAGAACCCGCAGAACGCCGTCGCGGACAGCGGGGCGAGGAGCGTCGCGAGCATCGCCGCGAATCGGAGGGAGCGCATGGCCGCGAGGGTGGCGCTTCGCGCGCCCGACCACAAGCGGGGCCGCGGGCGTTAGGGCGCCGTTAGGGCCGCCGGTGCCATACGCGACGGAGCAATCGCCATGGACACGCCGCTCCGATGGGTATGGCTGGCGCTCGCGCTCCTCGTGGCGCCGCGCCTCGCGGGCGCGCAGGCCCTCACCTGGAGCGACGCCGTCGAGCGCGCGGGCCGGGCGTCGCCGTTCGTGATCGCCGAGCGCGTGCGCGTCGAGGAGGCGCGGCGCGGCGAGGCCGTGGCCACGATGCTCCCCAACCCCACGGTGGCCGTCGGCAGCTACGCGGCGTCGACGCGGCTGTATGCGTCGCTCCTCGCGCCGATGCCCGTGTGGGGCTCGGTCGGTCTCGCGGGCGACGCCGCGCGGGCGCGCACCGCCGAGGCCGCCGCGCAGGCGCGGGTCGCGCGCCTCGACGCCGGCGTGACGGCGCTCGTCGCGTGGGTCGAGGTGTGGGCCGCGCGCGCGCAGCTCCGCGAGGCCGAGGCCAGCGCGATGCGTCTCGCGCGCCTCGTCGAGGCGG
>CAISKJ010000717.1 GCA_903885885.1 uncultured delta proteobacterium | reverse complement strand
GTCGTCGCTCCTCGGCAGCGACCGCCTCCGCATGCTCGTCGACTACGCCGCCGACGAGGGCCTGCGCGTGGGCGACGTGCTCGGCCGCACCCTCGCCGTGCGGCGCCGCGCCATCACCATGACCTCCGAAGAGATCGAGCGCCGCATGAAGGCCATCGAGGCTGACATGGAGCAGGCGCGGGGCCTCGTCGACAAGCGCCGCGCGCGCATCGACGAGGAGATTTCGGCCATTCGCGCGGTGGCCCAGCGCGATCTCGAGGCCTTCACGGCGGAGTTCGCGGCGGCCGTGCGCCTCGAGGTCGAGAAGAGCACCGCGGCCGACATTCAGAAGTACCTCCCGGGCTTCATCGAAGAGACCTGGCGCAAGTGGCTCGAGGGCGAGGCCAAGACCCTCGGCGAGCGCCTCGAAGCGCTGGCCGAGCAGATCGTCGCCATCGTGAACGAGGACGCCCGCGAGTCCGGTCGGTCGCTCCAGGAGTTTCTCGGCCCGGGCACCGGCGCGCTCGACGTGAAGGTCGACACGCTCGCCTACGACGTGAGCGTCTTCGCGCTCGGCGCCTTCGGCGTGGGCGTCGCCGTGGCGGTCAACCTCATCGTGGGAGGCCTGCTCACGCTCGCGGCGCCCGTGCTCGCGATGTTCCTCAAGGAGCGCGTCGACGCCGAGATCAAGCGCAAGGCGATGGAGTCGGCGCCCGCCACGGTGCGCGCCTGCGCGGCCAAGATCGGCCCCGAGCTCGTCGGCACGATCGACGGCTTCGGGCAGAAGCTCTCGGAGTTCGTCGGCCACGCCAACGAGGAGCTGCGACGCTCGATGCTCGAGGTGCTCGGCGCCACGCGCAAGGCCCTCGCCGACGCGAAGGAGGGCTCGGCTCCATCCGTCGAAGAGGTCGACGCCCTCGTGAAGCAGCAGGTCGAGCTCCGCGAGCGCATCGAGCGCCTGCGCGCTCAGGTGTGGGAGCAGCCCTTCGAAGGCATCGCGGGCATCCCGATGCCCATCGGCAGCGCCTGATCTCTCCGTGACCGCGCGTCTCTTCCTCACACTCATCGCCCTCCTGTGCGCGTGCCGCAGCGATCGTCGCCCGCGCGACGCGTCGCGCATCGAGGCTTCGACAACGCTCGCCGCGTCGAGCGCGCCCGTCGAACGCGGCGTGCGCCTCGAAACGAGCGACCTCACCGCGTGGATCGACGCGGGCCCCGGTGTTCGCTGGCGCTCGGCGACGGTGCGCATCGCGGGATTCCCGCCCGTCGTCGAGCGCGCGTCGCCGCCACCGACGGTGCTCTCGTGGGCGGTGGTGCGCATCGACGTGGCGCGCGTTCGGATGAGCGTCGAGCGCACGCCCGACGACGCGATCGGGGCGCTCTGGCGCGGCGACCACACGGTGCTCGCCGTGGTCGACGGGGGCTTCTTCGAGCCCGACCACAGCGCGAGCGGGCTTGTTTTCTCGGGCGGAGTTGCGATCGCACCGCCGGGGCCGCGCGGGGGATCCGGCGTGCTGCGCGTGCGCGGCGACCGCGTCGACGTGGTGCCCCTCGACGTGCGCGACGGCGGCACCTTCGCGCCCACCGCAGACCTCTCGACGGCCGTGCAGTGCGGCCCCCGGGTGATCGAGGCCGGCGGAGCGTGGGGCATTCACCGCCACGATGGTCGCTACGCGGCGCGCACCGTCGCGTGCGTACGCGACGAAGGGCGCACGCTCGACCTCATCGCCGCGTGGGATCGCGACGAGCCGCGCCGTGGCCCCGAGCTCCACGACCTCGCGACGCTGCTCGCGGGGCCTTCACCCGTGGGCGATTCGGTCGGCTGTGAGGTGGCGCTCAACCTCGACGGCGGGCCCTCGACGGGCGTCTACGCGCGCGCTCCAGACGGGGCCGGTGCGCTCGAACACGAACCCGTGGGGCCGACGCCGTGGGGGCTCGCGGTGCGCGCGCGCTGACACGGCTGCTGGATGTTTGCGCAACGGCGTGCGTCGCGGTCGTCCGCGCGTGGCTCCGCGCGCCCCCGCGCGCCGCGGCGTGTGTGATAAGAACGCCCTCGATGCGCCTGCTTCTGCTCGCCTTTCTTGTGTTGATCGCGGCCTGTACGCGGGGCTCGCTCCCCGAGGTTCCCGACGCCGACGTGGTCGACGACGCCGTCGCGCTCGACCTCGGCACGGCGCCGCGCTGTGGCAGCGCGCGCACCCCGTGTTGCGGCGGCCGCGCGTGCAACCGCACCCTCGAGT
>CAISKJ010000716.1 GCA_903885885.1 uncultured delta proteobacterium | reverse complement strand
GCGGGCCTCGTGCTGCCGCTGCCGCTCTACGGCGCGCTGAGCGGCGGCGCGGGCGACGGCGCGCTCGAGAGCTCCGCGGCGGGCGAGCTGCGGTACCGCGCCGCGCGCGACGGCGAGGTGGAGTTCACCGTCACGCTCGGCGGCGCGCCCGTCTTCGAAGCGCGCGACGAGGCCGTGAACGCGCCGCCCGAGCTCACCGCGCTCACCTGCCCCGACGACGAGCTGCCGCGCGAGGTGCTCGCCTTCGTCGAGGCCGTCACGTCGTCGGCCGAGCCCGCGTACGCACGCGCCCTCGACGTGCGCGATTTCGTGCGGGCCAGCTACCGCTACGACCCGCTCTACCTCGAAGACGCCTCCGTCGCGGCGTTTCTCGCGGGGGCGCGCCGCGGCCGCGCGCACGGCGCCCTCGCGGCCCTCCACGCCGGTCGCTCGGGGCGACACCTCGGCGCGGGCGTGTGCTTCGAACTCAACGCGCTCGTGTGCGAGCTCCTGCGCCGCGTCGGCGTCCCCGCGGCGGTGTGCACGGGTTGGGTGCTCGACGACGGCGCCGCCACCGAGGCCGATCACCTCTGGGCGATGGCGCTCCTCCCTACGGCGCGCGGCCCGCGATGGATGCCCCTCGACGCCTCGAGCACCCGCGAGGGACGGCCCCTGCGCGTGCCCCGACGGCGCCCGCCGTCGCGCGTGCGCGCCCCCGTCACGCCCCCCGCCCCGCCCGGTGGAATGCCCACCCACCCCGCGTGGGCCGCGAGCGCGCAGCGAGCGCCGCGCCCCGCGAGCGACCTCGCGCGCGGGCCCATGCCGCAAGGCGAATGGCTGCGCGTGGCGCGCTACGTCGAGGCCGTAACGGGCGAGCGCCCCGGGGGCGACGAGGCGTTGCGCCGCGCGTGCCGTACGCTGTTGCAAGACCCCGCGCGCGCTCGCGCGCTGCTGGCGCTCCTGCGCGGCGACGGGTGACGCGCCGCGACGCGCGATCGCTGCGGGCGCGCAGCGGCCGACGCACGCGTGCGACGCGCGTTACGCGCTTGCGAGAGACGTGACATGGGCGCGTGCGAAACATTATGGTCGCGCCATGGTGCGTGCTCGAACGAAGGGTTCGCGCGGCGGCGCGGCGCTGCTCACGATCGCGCTCGGCGCGGGCTGTGGCGGTCCGCTGCCCGAGCCCACGCCGACAGAGATCTTCGACCCGCAGCCGGGGCACAACTTCCGCGCGCCGACCGGTGAGGTGCTCATCCGCGCGATCACCGATCGCACGGTGTGCTTCACCACCGACGGGAGCATGCCCGAGCTGCGCAACGGCGCCTGCGCGGGGGCCACCACGGCGCCGCTTCCGGCGAATCATCGGATTCGCATCGCGTGCGGGGGCGACGCGTCGGCGACGTCGTTTCACGGCATCAAGCTGGCGTTCGACTGGCCCGCCACCGACGGGGTGATGGTGCACACCGTGGCGGGCAACTTCACGCTCGATTGCTCGCCGCCCGCGCGCGACACCGACGGCGACGGCGTCGCCGACGACAGTGACAACTGTCCCATGGCCGCCAACCGCGACCAGGTCGACGCGAACATGAACATGATCGGCGACGCCTGCGAGGCCGCGGGCGCCCCCGACGAAGACCGCGACGGCCGCCCCGACGCCGCCGACAACTGCCCCCACGTGTGGAACGTGAGCCAGGGCGACGACGACCGCGACGGCGTCGGCAACGTCTGCGACACGAGCCCCCGCGGCACGGCCCCCCTGCCGTGGACCAACGGCAACCTCGCCCGCGCCTTCGCCGCGTGGAAGGACGAGGTGCAATGCAGCTTGAACGGCTGCCGCAACCCGAGCGGCCCCGCCACCTGGCGCGGCGCGTGTGAGCACGGCGGCACCGTGGAGTGGGTCGTGTCGCTGAGCGGCCTGCGGGCCATCAGCCGCTTCACCTTCCAGAACTGCGAGAACACCGTCACCGTGCCCGTGCACGACTACGCGCGCGACCCGCGCGGCGCCGACCCCGCCGCGACGCGCATGATGGACCTGCGCCTCGCCGGCACCGGGACCATCTCGCAAGACACCGACTTCGGCGGCGACGGCGTCGAGACCGGCACCGTCACCCTCACGGGCTCCTTCGCGGGCACGGTCGTGTCGCACATTCGCATCGCCAACTCGGCCCGCGGCCCCGGCGGGTACTTCTCCGTCGCGTGCACGGCAGACCCCATCGACCAGGAGATGTGCGCGCCCAGCAACCTCCTGGTGAACTACCTCTTCCCCGACTGGGCCTGCGAGCCCGGCGGGTGCCCGATGCAGGCCGCGCCCCTCGTCGACGGCGACGGCGACGGCGTCTTCGACGACTACGACAACTGTCCTAGTGTCGCCAACCCCACGCAGGCCAACGCCGACTTCGACCGCGCGGGCGACGCCTGCGACACGTCGACGAGCGTGACCGACGGCGACCGCGACGGC
>CAISKJ010000715.1 GCA_903885885.1 uncultured delta proteobacterium | reverse complement strand
TCGCCTCGACGCGGGCGCGGAGCACCCGGGCGAGGAGCTCGATGTGGTGCGCACTGGCGCGCACGGCGCCGTGGTCGCGGTGATGTTCGGCCTCGACCATCTCCGCGGCCCAGGCCTCGGCGCGCGCGGTCACGTCGGCGAGCGCTGCGCGCTCAACGTCGGTGAGGCTCAGCTCGCGGAGCGCCGCCGACACGGGCTCGAGGTTGCGCTCGATGGCCTCGCGCGGCGTCGGGCGACGGGTCTGAGCGAGGGCTGGGGCGACGGCGCACACAGAGAAGGCCGCGAACGTTGCGGCGCGGAGGCACTTCGAGAAGCGAGACATCGGGTGGCGGGCACCTTGCGCTGGCCGTCGCGCGGCGTCAACGGCCACCTGCCAGCGCGGTGCGCGCGCGGATCAGGCGCTCTTGCCCTGCTCTTTGGTGTCGGGCGGCAGGCGCGCGGGGTCGTCGCTGGAGCCCTCCTTCAAGCCGCGCTTGAAGTTGGCGATGCCCTCGCCGATCCCCTTGCCCAGCTCGGGGATCTTCGCGGCGCCGAAGAGCAGCACCACCAGCAGAGCGATTACGACGAGCTCAGGAGCTCCGAGTCCGAACATGGGATTGTGCCTTCTCGTAGGGGTCGTCGATGCGCGCGACGAGGCCGTAGTGCGCGAACGCACCGTATCACGCCCGCGCGGCGTTTCACCACCCACCCCGCCGCGCGCCCGCGCAAGCTCGGGCCCCCTCGGGGCGTAGAAGCGCCTCGCCCGAGGCGCGGATGGTCTGCGCAGCGGGCGCTGGGAAGACGCTTCTCAGCGAGCGCGGCGAGAGGGTATCGTCGCCGCCTGTAAGGTTCTGTCTCCGTTCCGGTGCGCAGCCGCAGCATGTGGTTGAGGGTGCTTCCGGTCGGATCGTCGCAGCGTCACCCGATACCTCCCGAAGGAGCACCCGCATGTCGAACAGCCCCAAAGATCCCACTGATGCGCCCAAGACCCTCCGCGACGAAGACATCGTCACGCAGCCCGACACCGCCCGCCGCTCGGTGATGGCCGTCGTCGGCGCCACGGTGCTCGGCGCCGCCTCGAAGGCCATCACCGGCTGCATCGTGCAGCAGCCGCAGCCCGTTGTGCAGCAGCCGGTGATGCAGACCACCGCGGGCGGCACCGTCGTGGTGCAGCAGGGCCGCACGGGCGTCACCGACAACGACCAGGGCCAGTTCGCCGACCCGGTGAACAACGGCCGCGGCGGCTACCGCGGCGTGGTCACGGGCATGACCGACGGCGACTCGGGCACCTACTCCGACCCGGTGAACCAGGGCCGCGGCACCTTCGGCCGCGGCAACGCCACGGGCCTCACCGACGGCGACTCGGGCTCGTGGTCGGACCCCGTGGGCAACGGCCGCGGGACCGCGCGCTTCTCCAACACCGGCATCACCGACGGCGACTCGGGCAACTGGTCCGACCCCGTCGGCGGCGGCCGCGGGCACCGCTGAGCGCCTCGCCGCTCGCGCGCGCTTCCCTCCCTCTCTACAGCCCCCGCAGCCCCCAATGACCTTCACGCTCGAACGCCTCATCGCGCCCATCGGCCGCGACGAATTTCTGCGCGCCCACTGGGAGGCGCAGCCCCTCGTGGTGCGCCGCGAAGACCGCGCCTACTGGCGCGACCTGCTCACCGTCGACGACGTAAACCGCGTGCTCACCACGCGCAACATGCACCACCCCGGCGTGGGGCTCATCACCGCCGAGCGCAAGATCGCCGTCGAGGAGTTTGCCTATCCCAGCGGCCTCGTCGACGCCGCGCGGCTCTACCGGCACTTCGCCGACGGCGCCACCATCAGCCTCAACGGCTTCGAGGTCGAGCACCCCGCGCTCGCCGCCCTCTGCCGCGCGATGGAGCGCGAGCTCTCGACGCGCTTTCAGACCAACCTTTACTACACCCCCTCGAACGCGCAGGGCTTTCGCACCCACTACGACTCGCACGACGTGTTCGTGCTGCAGGTGAGCGGGAGCAAGCACTGGCGGCTCTACAACACCCCCGTCGAGCTCCCCTACCGCCGCCAGGAGTACAAGCCCGATGAGCATCCGTCGGGGGAGGTGACCGCGGAGTTCGTGCTCCACGAGGGCGACCTCGCGTACGTGCCCCGCGGCGTGATGCACGACGCCCGCACCACCGGAGAAGAGTCGTTGCACGTCACCCTCGGCGTGCTCTTCACCTCGTGGACCGACCTCATCGCCGAGTCGCTCGGACTCCTCGGGCTGAGCGATCCGCGCTTTCGCCGCGGGCTCCCGGTGGGCTTCGCGCTCCCCGACTTCGACCGCGCGAAGGCGCGCGCCGAGTTTCACGCGCTGATCCAGCACCTCGCGGCCCACGCCGATTTCGACGCCGCGATGGAGCACTTCGTCGACGACCTCGTCGACACGCGGCAGCCCTTGATTCCAGGGCAGATCGAGCAGCTCCGGCGCCTCGCCACCCTCTCGGTGCGCACGCCCGTGGCGCAGCGCTCGTTCCTCTACCGCGTGCGCGACGAGGGCGAGCACGCGGTGCTCCAGGTGTACGGCAACCGCGTGACGTTTCCGCGCTTCGCGCTCGACGCCCTGCGCTACGCGCTGGAGCACGATTCGTTTACGCCCGCCGACCTCCCCGGCCTCGACGACGAGGGCCGCCTCACGCTCGTGCGGCGCCTCGTGCGCGAGGGCGTGCTCACGCTCTCGTAGTCGCCCTCACTCTCGATCGCGCGGCGGCGGCGCGGCCACCACGTGGAGCCCGCCGCGCACCTCTTCCATCACGGCCCGCATGCGCGCGAGGCGCTCGCGGTCGACGGCCGCGAGGTCGTTGCGCTCGCCCGCGTCGGCCGCGAGGTTGAACAGCATGAAGCGCCCGCTCCCGCGCTCGAGGAGCTTGTAGCCCTCGAACACCACCGCGCGGCGCAGGCTGTTGTACGGCCCCTCGGGGAGCTCGACGTAGATCGGCCGCTCGGGCTGCTCGGCGGCGAGGTCGGCCACGAGGCTCTGCCCCGAGAACGCGTCGGGCGCACCCGCCGCCGGCGGGTTGATGTGCAAGAGCTCGAGCAGCGTGGGCGCGAGGTCGATCTGGCTGCGCGGCGTGGTCACCCTGCGCGCCGCCACGCCGGGGACGTGCATCACCCACGGGACGCGCACCAGCTCGTCCCACACCTCGACGCCGTGATAGCTCATGCCGTGCTCGTTGAAGGCCTCGCCGTGGTCGGCGGTCACCACCACCACGGTGCGCCGCGCCACGTCGCCGGGGAGCGCGCGCAGCGCGTCGAGCACGCGGCCGATCTGTCGGTCGGTGTTCATCACCTCGCGGTCGTAGCGGCCGCGCTCGCCGCGCGCGAACACGGGGAGGTCGCGGTGCTCGACGTACTGCTTGTGCGGGTCGAAGAAGTGCACCCACTGAAAGAAGCGGCCGGCCACGTTCGCGGGCTGTTGGAGCTGCGCGATCGCGCGGTCGGCCACGGCTGCGTCGGCCGAGGTCGTCTCCTGCCCGTCGCCCTCGGGCTTGGCCGTGAGGTCCCACGCGTCGACGCCTTGCGCGAGACCGAAGCGCCGCTCGAAGTAGAAGTGTGACGCCGCTCCGAAGGTGTGAAACCCGCTGTCTTTCAAGCGCTCGGCGAGAAACACGTTGGGCGGCGTGTAGCGCGTGAAGTGCTCGCCGTCGCGCGCGCACTCGGTGGGGTAGCGGCCCGTCATCATGGGGCCGATCGCGCGGCCCGTGTACGAGCTGATCGCGTAGCCGCGGTCGAAGACCACCGACTCGGCCGCGAGCGCGTCGAGGCGCGGCGTGATGGGGTGCGCGTAGCCCGCGAAGTGCAGGTCCCACCGCATCGTGTCGACGGTGATGAGCCGGCGGGTCATGCCTTCGGGGGTGCGCGCCTGCGCGGGCTGGGCCGCCACCGGCTGCGCGTGCGC
>CAISKJ010000714.1 GCA_903885885.1 uncultured delta proteobacterium | reverse complement strand
TCGACTCGATGACCTGCGCCGAGAACGTGGCGCTCCCGCTGCGCAAGCACCGCGGCCTCTCGCAGCGCGACGCCCTCGCCGAGGCATCGAAGCGCCTCGACCAGGTGCACATGCGCGCCTTCGCCGACCGCTACCCCGCCGAGCTGGGCGACGGCATGCGCAAGCGCGTGGCCATCGCGCGGGCCCTCACCGTCGACCCGCGCTACGTGCTCTTCGACGAGCCCACCACCTCGCTCGACCCGGTGAGCGCGCGGCGCGTCGACCGGCTCATCCGCGAGCTCTCGGACCGCCTCGGGGTCACCAGCATCGTGGTGTCGCACGACCTCGCGTCGATCTTCTCCATCGGTGACCGCATCGCGTTTTTGTACAAGGGCAACCTGCGCATGGTGGGCACGCCCGACGAGTTTCGCGCCAGCGACGACCCCATCGTGCGGCAGTTTACGCGCGGCCTCGCGGAGGGGCCGATGGAGGTGTAAGGTCCCGCGCCGATGGCGGCGGCGAGGTCGGTCGAGGTCAAGGTCGGGATGCTCATTCTGGTGGGCGTCTCTCTGCTCGCGGGCCTCGTGCTCGTGATGGGCGGCATCCACCTCGGGCGGCGCTTCACCATCGCCGTCGACTTCAACAACCCCGGGGGCATCCAGTCGGGCGCCCCGGTGAAGATCGCCGGCGTGCGCGTCGGCACCGTCGAGCGCCTCGAGTTTCGCGGCGCCCGCGTCGACCCGCAGACGGGCCGCGCCTCGCTGGTGCGCGTGCACGCCGAGGTCGACGAGGCGTACCGCAACGAGATCCACGCCGACGCGTCGTTCTTTGTCACCACGCAGGGCGTCCTCGGCGAGCAGTTTCTGGCCATCGACCCGGGCAGCGCGGCGCAGCCCGTGTTTCGCGCCGACCGCCCCGTCGAGGGCATCGACCCGCCGCGCATCGACCTCTTCGTGGCGCGCGCCTACGCCCTCCTCGACGACACCGTCACCGCCGTGCGCGCCAACCGCCGCGAGCTCGGCGGCATGGTCGACGACCTCGCGGGCGTGCTGCACAACACCAACGACCTCTTGCGCCGCAACGGCCCGCGCATCGACGGCATCGTGGAGAACGCCGACCGCGCCGTGCGCGACGCCGACGGGCTCATCGTGGCCGCCCGCGAGCGCTACGTCGACGGCCCGCAGGCCCGGCGCATCGTGAACCGCGCCGAGAGCGTGCTCGCGAGCATCGAGCGCGACGTGCCCCCGCTCGCGCGCGACGCGCGGGCCCTCACGGCGCGGCTCAACCACGTGGTCGAGGGCGTCGGCGACCCGCAGATCGCCGACCTGCAGGCGACGCTGCGCGACGTGCGCGCGCTCTCGCAGCGGGCCAACGCCATCGCGGGCGACGCGCAGGCCATCAGCGCGCGCGTGCGCTCGGGGCAGGGCACCGTCGGCGCCCTCCTCATGGACGAGGAGCTCTACGACGACCTGCAGGAGATGGTGCGCGACCTCAAGCACAACCCCTGGAAGTTCTTCTGGCGCGAGTGATTGCGCGCACGCGTTGACGGCGCCGCCGCGCGCACCCACAACCCGAGGCCCCGCCATGGACCCCCGCAAGCTCCCCGAAGGTCGCCTCGGACGCCTCGCCCGCCTCGCGAGCCTCGGAGCCCGCGCGGGCGCGAGCGCCGTGCTCTCGGGCGACGGCCACCAGGCCGCGGCGAAGCACGCCGCCGAGGTGCTGGGCACCATGCGCGGCCTCGCCGCCAAGGTGGGCCAGATGGCCAGCTACGTCGACGGCGTCGTGCCCGAGGAGCACCACGGCGCCTACGAGGGCGCCCTGCGCATGCTGCGGAGCGCCGCGCCCACCTCGTCGGCCGACGACGTGCGGAGGGTTGTCCGTGAGGAGCTCGGCGACGACCCCGAAGCCCTCTTCGCCACGTGGAGCGACGCGCCCCTCGCGAGCGCGTCGATCGGTCAGGTGCACAAGGCCACCCTCCACGACGGCCGCGAGGTGGCCGTGAAGGTGCAGCACCCGGGCATCGACCGCGCCGTCGAGAGCGACCTCGACAACGCGGGCTCGCTCGAGGTGATGCTCGGCGCGCTGAGCCCCCGCGGGCTCGAGACGAAGCGCACCTACGAAGAGATCCGCGCGCGCTTCCTCGAGGAGCTCGACTACGGCCTCGAGGCCGACCGCACCGAGGCCTTCGCGCGCATCCACGCGGGCGACGCGCAGATTCGCATCCCGCGGGTGGTGCGCGAGCGCAGCGCGAAGCGGGTGATCACCACGGAGTTCATGCGCGGGCACAGCCTCGACGACGCGGGGGCCTTCCCCGAAGAGGCGCGGCGCGCGTGGGCCGAAACCCTGTGGCGCTTCGTGTTCCGCGGCACCCTCGTGGGCGGCATGTTCAACGCCGACCCGCACCCGGGCAACTATCTCTTGAACGACGACGGCGCCGTGAGCTTCCTCGACTTCGGCTGCGTGCAGGCGCTCGACCCCGCCCACAACGCGCGCGCCCGGGTGATGCACCTCGCCGCCCTCGACCGCGACGAGGCGGCCTTCCGCGACGCCGTGATCGCCCTCCTCGGCACCCGCGCGGGCCCCCACGAAGCGCGCGTCACGGCCTACACCCGCGAGTGCTTCGCGCCCCTCTTCGAGTCGCCCTACCGCGTCGAGCGCCCCTACGTGGCGAAGCTCGTTCACGACATGCGCGACATCGGCAAGGCGGCCTTCAAGAAAGACAGCAACGCCGTGGGCCTGCCGCCCAACATGGTGTTCATGAACCGCCTCCAGTTCGGCTTCTACTCGGTGCTCGCGCGCCTCGCCGTGCGCGTCGACTACGCCCGCGTCGAGCGGTCGTTTCTCGCCCCCGCGTAGCGCTCCGCGGGCCTTGCGCGGCGCCTCCAATTGATCGATGAAGGTCTCTATGAGGCACGCGAGTCTGCTCGTCGCCGCGACGCTCTTCACCGTCGCCTGTGGCCCCTCTCCGAGCGCGCCCGACGCGTCCCTGCCGCCCCCCGACGGGCCGCAGCCCGCGGCGGGGTCGTTCTGCGCCGTCACCCCGCCCAACCTGCCCCCCGACGTGCGCGTGCCCGACGGGTTCTGTATCCGTCGCTACGCCCGCGTGCGCACGCCCCGCGTGCTCGCCTTCGCGCCCAACGGCGACCTCTTCGTCGCCTCGCCGAGCGAGTTCACCCCGGGCGGCGCGCCGCTGGGCATGGGCTCCATTCTGGTGCTCCCCGACGACGACCGCGACGGCCTCGCCGACCCGGCGCGGGTGTTCCTCGCGAGCGTCCCGAGCGTGCACGGGCTCCTCTTCGACCCCGACGCGCTGCTCTACACCCTCGCCAACGGCGTGTTTCGCGCGCCCTACGCCGTGGGCGACCGCGCGGCCACCGCGCCCGCCTCGGCCCACACGCAGCTCGCCTCGCTGCCCGACACGGTGCGGTGGACGCACACCCTCGCGCGCGGCACCGACGGCGCCCTCTACGTCACCATGGGCCAGCACGACACGGGGATGTGCCCGGTGTTCAACCGCCGCGCGGGCTCGGTGCAGCGCATCGGCGAGGGGATGCCCCCCAACGGGGCCACCGTGATCGACGGGCTCCGCAACCCCATGTACATGCGCTGCAAGCCCTGGGGCGCCTGCTACGCCGCCGAGCTCTCCAACGACTCGTGGGGCGCCTACGGCGGCGTCGAGAAGCTCGTGCAGCTGAGCCAGGGCGACGACTACGGCTTTCCGTGCTGCATCGACCACGATCGCACGTGGCCCGGCACGCCGCGCGGCTACGACTGCGGCCGCGTCGCCCTCTCGGTGCAGACCTACCCCCTCAACGACACGCCCTTCGGCTTCGACTGGGCGCCTTCGTCGTGGCCCGCACCCTACGGCGGGGCCTTCTTTGTAGGCCTCCACGGCGTGGTGGGCACGTGGACCAACACGGGCGTGCAGTGGGCGCCGACGGACCCGGCGACGCATCGCCCCACGCGCCCGACGGAGTTCTTCGCGCGCGGCTGGGGCCGCGGGGCGCCCATTCAGGGCCGCGTCACCGACCTCGTGTTCGCGCCCGACGGGAGGATGTTCTTCTCCGACGATCAAGACGGGGGAATCTACTGGGTGGCGCCCGTGACCCTGCGCCCCTGAGCGGGGGCGGTGACCGTTCTGCCTCACTTGTGGCGAAGTGCCACGCGTCGCACCTTCCGCGCATCTCGCTATTTCTAAGGCGAAATCGGCGGCCCGAACCCTGCACATGGCACTCCCGGTCGATGCGCTCGCCTTCAGCAGCGGGAGCATCGAAACCGACACCATGGTCGTCAAGGCGCGCGCTTGGGGGTTCTATGACTCGCGAAGGGGATCAGGCACTTTCGAAGTACATCACGCGGGTGAAGGAGATCCCGAC
>CAISKJ010000713.1 GCA_903885885.1 uncultured delta proteobacterium | reverse complement strand
GGCACCTTCGCCGAGCACGATCGCGTCCGCGTCGCCGCCTCCGTTGCATCGGGCGCGGTCGCCCGGGTAGCGCACGCACACGTGCGTCGCGAGCGCGAGCACCTCGACCGCAGCGCCCTCGTCGTCGGGCGCCGCAACCCCTTCGCCCCAACAGCGCACGCGCCCGCCGTCGGTGAGCACGCAGGGGCGAAACCAGGTGATCCTGTTCGAGATGCGACGCGCCCCCTCGATGCCAGGGACGCGCGTCGGCAGGAGCATGCGGCGCGGGAGCTCGGGGTGAACGTGCCCCATGGTGTTGTCGCCCCAGCACCAGAGCGATCCGTCGCCGCGGATCGCGCACCCGAGAAACACGCTCATCTCGAAGGCGCGCACGTCGTCGAGGTCTGGCAGGGTGACCACGTCGCGCGACGGCCCCATCTCGGCGATCCCGTTGGCGAAGACGCCGTTCGTGCCCGCGCCCCGGCAGCGGATCCGTCCGTCGCCGCGAAGAACGCAGCCGAAGGTCATGTCCTCGTCGAGGTCGACGATCGCGTCGGGGCCGACGGGTGGCGCGCGCAAGGGCTCGCCCGCTGGCAGCGGACACGCGAGGGCCCCGTCGTCGCGAGGCGCGTCGGTCAACGGCGACGCGTCGGTCGACGGCGCAGCGTCGGTCGACGGCGCAGCGTCGGTACGGTCTGCCGAAACGGTCGACGCACATGCGGTCGAGAGCGCGAAGCACGCGAGCACTGCCCGAGGTTGCACGCCTTCGAAGCTACTCCATCGGATTACAATTTCCGTAATCGCGTTTACGGTCGCCGTAATCGGGTGGAGGACGCAGCGACGGGTCCGTGCTGGTGCTGGGGCTCGGGCTACGGGCTGCCGACGCAGGTGGCTTCGTTGCCGTAGCCGTTCCGCCCGCCGACGCTGCGCTCCGTGTACGCTCCGCGCCCGGCGTCGCCATGCAACCGCCCTACGGTCCCCCGAGCCCAGCGTCGCCCTACGCGCCCGCCCCCTACGCGCGGCCGCCCGCGCCGCCCCCCGGCAACGCGCGCCCGCTGCTTGCGGTGCTGGGCATCGGCGCGATCGCCGGGCTCTGCGGCCTCGCCTCGATCCTGCGCTCGCGCGAGGTCGACGAGCTCGGCCCGCTCGGCGCCGCGTGCGCGGGTACGCCGGTGCCCGTCGCGCGCGCCTTCGTGCCGGGGCAGCCGCATCGCATCGTGGGCATGCGCATGACCGGCGGCGGGTGGACGCTCGACGACGCGCGCGTGCCCGGCAGCGTGCGCGCGACGGAGCTGCACAACACCGACGTGGTGGCGTGCTTCGGCGACGAGGCCGCGCAGACCCTCGAGACCTGCACCTACCAGGTGTACTTTCGCGGGAGGGCGAGCGCGCAGAGTTACCCGCGCACCGTCGCGCAGGTGCCGCTGCGCCTCGTCGCGGCGAGCACGGGTCAGACGATCTCGCAGGGTGTGCTCCAGGGCGCGATGCCGCACGGGTGCGACTCGCAGGGCGGCAACGGCGCGAGCGCCAACGCGTTTCACGTGCAGGGGCCGTCGGTGAGCGAGGCCGACGTGCTGGCGTGGCTGCGATCGACCGCCGCGCAGCTCCCCTGAGCGCGCCGACGCGCGGGCGCCAGGCTCCGCCGCCGTTGGCGAGCCCTGTGCAATGCGGCCCCCCCCGAGCGCGCGTCGAGGCGCACGCAAGCGCCTACGCGCCCGCGCTCGGAATCGCAGGCAATTCATGAAGCTTCTCGTCGCGTCATCGCTCGTCGCCCTCGCGCTCCTCGCCCCCGCGCGGGGTGCGGCACAATCGCTCATCGTGGGCATTCCCAACGCAGAGACGACGCCCCGCGGCCGCTTCGCCCTCACGCACGAGTCGCAGGCCCTGCTCTTCAAGCAGCCCGTCGCGTGGAACAGCTTCTCGTTTCTCACCTACGGGGTCACCGAGCACGTCGAGGCCTCGCTCGCGCTCACGGGTCTGTCGGCGCCGCGCTCCGGCGAGCTGTCGCTCGGCGCGGGCTTCAAGTGGGTGGAGCCGCTCTTCGAGACCTCGGCGCACGCGTGGGAGCTGCGCCTCACGATGGGCGCGTCGGCCCTCTTCTCGCTCGACCGGCCCGCCGTCGGCGGGTGGGGCTACGCGCACGGGAGCTTCCGCATTCCGCGCGCCCACACGCGCATCACGGCGGGCGTGAGCTACGGCTCGGACGTGCTCTTCGGCGCGGGGCACACGCCCGTCGCGGCGATGGTGGGCGTCGAGCAGCCCATCACCGACTGGTTCTGGCTCGTGGCCGACTGGTACTCGGGCTACCACGCGCTGGGGGCGTTCATTCCCGCGGCGCAGTTCAACGTCGGGCGCTTCGCGATCATCGCGGGGTACAAGCTCGACAACGACCGCGCGCGGCCGAGCGACGCGGTGATCCTCGAGGTGATGGCGCTGCTCTGAGAAGGCCAGCATCAACCTGCTGCGCGCCTCGATGCAGCGGTCGGTCGGGCTCAAAATACCCTGCGTATTCCTCGCCCGACCTCCCTCGCCTCGAGTCGCTCGCGACGGTTTCTGCTGGCCTTCGGAGAGCGCGCGGCGCTCAGACGGTGTTGACGCCGACGCGCTGCGCGTCGCGCGTCGACTCGTCGAGCTGAAAGAGGTCGAGCCAGCCGTTCGCGACGAGGGCGCGCACGGCGTCGTGCTTGCGCAGCACGGCCTCGAGGGCCTCGCGCGGCGCCTCGATGAAGACGCTCAGACGCAGCGGCGTGTGCACCCAGCGCGCGCCGTCGTGCAGCGATTGGAGCGGGAGCCCGACGCGCAGGTCGCCGCCGTTGCCTTCGAACACGCCGAGGTGGCCGCCCACCACGTTGTGCAGCGTCTTGTCGCCGCTGCCGAAGCGCCCGTTGTCGACGGTGGAGGCGTAGTACTGGAGGTTGATCCAGTGGGCCACGACCATGGGCGCGGTCATGATGAGCTCGAGGGTGGCGAAGCCCGCGTCGTCGCGCCATCGGTACTCGTGGAGGAAGGCGCGGCCCGCGAGGTCGAGGTCGCGCGTGCGCTCGCGCGGCGCGGCGATGAAGGCCGCGTTGTCGGCGAGGCCCCTCTCGGGGCGCAGCT
>CAISKJ010000712.1 GCA_903885885.1 uncultured delta proteobacterium | reverse complement strand
GGCATCGAGCCCTACCAGGCGCAGATCATCAACAAGAACTCGCAGGGCATGATGATCCTCCCCGGTGAGTCGCTGCTCATCCTCGAGACCGACCCCGCGGGCTACATCGTGCTCGCGGCCAACGAGGCCGAGAAGGCCGCGCGGGTCTCGCTGGTGCACATTCAGCCCTACGGCGCCTTCGGGCGTTTGTACCTCTCCGGGCCCGAGGCCGAGATCGACGCCGCCGCCGAGGCCGCCCGCGCGGCCCTCGCGTCGGTGCAGGGCCGCAAGCAAGAGACGAAGCTCGACCGCTGATCACGGCACACGAGTCACACTGGTTTTCACGCGGTAACACCGCTCCGAGAGAACGAAGGAACACGCCATGAGCGACGCGCTGGGTATCATCGAGACGAAGGGTTTCGCGGCGGCCGTGCAGGCCGCAGACGCGATGGTGAAGGCCGCGAGGGTGCAGCTCGTGGGCTACGAGAAGGTCGGCGGGGGCTTCACCTCCGTGATCGTGCGCGGCGACGTCGCGGCCGTGAAGGCCGCCACCGAGGCCGGTCAGCGCGAGGCTGAGCGCATCGGCGAGATGGTGAGCGTGCTCATCATTCCGCGCCCGCACGCCAACATCGATCAGGTGCTCCCCCTCGGCCGCGGCCCCGGCCAGGCGAAGTCGGTCCCCGGCGATCACTGAGACGCGACGCCGATGCTCATCTGCAAGGTCACCGGCACCCTGGTCGCCACCCGCAAGGAGCCCACCCTCGACGGGCTCAAGCTCCTGGTGGTGCGGCCCTGCGACGTGAAGGGTGAGCCTACGGGCGCCGCCCTCATCGCCGCCGACGCGGTGGGCGCGGGCCTCGGCGAGGTGGTGCTCATCGCGCAGGGCTCCTCCGCGCGGCAGACCGTGGCCACCAAGGAGCGCCCCGTCGACGCGGTGGTCATGGCCATCGTCGACACCCTCGCCGTCGACGGCGACGTCACCTTCGAGAAGAGCGCCTGACGCGCGCCCCCCTTCAGGGGCCTCGGAGAGCGTTGACACCCGCGACGCGCCACGCGTACCGTCGGCGCGCGAAACGACCGTAGATTCCCGAGGAAACCTGATGCGTCGACCGTTCGTCACCGCGCTCGTCGTGGGGGTGCTCGCGCCCCAGATCGCGTACGCCCAGAGCTCCCGCGACGACGACAGCGCGCTCCGCGAGCCGACGTTCATGCTCGCCGAGTCGGCGCGCTACGTCGACGTGGTCGACTCCTTCGACCGCGGCAGCGCCTTCAGCTTTCGCCTCTCGGCGGGCTACCTCTACCAGCGCCGCTCGGCCACCCTCGAGCGCGAGATGCGGGTGAGCGACGGCGTCAACGGCGGGGGCACGGTGCAGTTCGCCCGCGTGGGCGACTACGTCGAGAACACGCACACCCTCATGGTGAACGGCGAGGTGGGCCTCTTCCACGACCTCGCGCTCACCTTCGGCCTCCCGATCGTGCTCTCCAACACCCGCGAGATTCGCAGCCTCACCGACCCGAGCACGCGCGAGGGCAACGCCGCCCTCGGCGACGGCTGGTCGCAGGGCGGCAGCCCCACGTCGCTCTTCCGCGTGCCCTTCACGTCGCCGACGCGCTCGGGCATCGATCAGGTGCGCCTCGGCCTCGCGTGGTCCATTCTCAACCAGTCGCGGGCCCGCGCAAACCCCACGTGGACGCTGCGCTTCGAGTGGCGCCCCCCGGTGGGCGACCCCCTCCACGCGTGCAACAGCGCGCCCGCGCCCGGCGTGGTCACCTGCCCCGCGCCCAGCAGCGTGCCGAGCCAGCCCCCGGGCGGCGGCACCAACGCGACGGGCGTCGCCACGCGCCCCGTCAGCGCCGGCTCGCCGGGCATCTCGCGCGGCCTCCACGGCATCTATTTTCAAACCGCCATCGCGCGCCGCTTCGGCTTCGTCGAGCCCTACGCGGGCCTCGACGTGCTCGCCGAGTTTCCCCTCCGCGACACGCCCTTCCGGTACTTCGACACGCCCTACGGCCAGCTCGCCTCGTACCCGCCCATCACGAGCTCGCTGGTCGTCGGCGCCGAGTTTACCCCGTGGGAGAACCGCGAAACCTGGCAGCGCTTCGTCATCGACCTGCGCCTCCGCGGCACCTACCGCTCGCAGGGCCGCGATTACAGCCCCCTCTACGACGCCCTCGGCAGCTCGGCGAGCCGCGCCCTCAACGCCCCCGGCTGCCCCTCCAACGTGCGCAACGCCGACGGCACCTGCCAGGCCGGCCGCGAGGTGTGGTTCGACGGGCTCACGGGCAACCAGTCGTACATCACCGTGAACAGCCAGCTCGCCCTCAGCGCGCAGCCGGTGAAGTTCATGCGCATCGACGTGGGCGTGGGCGTGTCGTGGGTGGCGCCGCACCTCATCACCGCCACCGACGCGTGCAACCCCAACGAGAGCATCCCCGCAGCGCACCCCGAGTGGCGCGGCGGCTGTGTGAACGACAGCGCCCCCGACCCCACGCACCGCCCCACCATCGATCAAACGGGCGGGCGCTTTCGCACCAACAACGAAGTGCTCTTCGACTTCTTCGCCTCGCTGTCGTTCACGCCCCGGTTCTTCTGATGCGGCCCTCACCCCGTCCCTCTCCCACGCAGAGCGCGGG
>CAISKJ010000711.1 GCA_903885885.1 uncultured delta proteobacterium | reverse complement strand
TGTGCCGCTCGCGCGGAAGACGTGTTCCGCTCGCGGCCATGGCGTCGGTCAGTACTGCACGGCGATGGCCGCGATGCGCGAGCGCGCCGGCAGCGTGGCGCCGTCGAGGAGCATGCAGTCGGCCCCGTTGCCCTCGCGCACCACGTAGCGCGCGGGGAGGCCGTTGACCATCGTGGCGCTCTCGCACACGGCGATGGGCGCGCCGTCGCGGGGGTCGGGCGCCACGCGGATCACCTCGCGGCACCGCGCGGCCGCGCACGCGAAGGTCGACGGCCCCATCGCGAGGAACGGCCCCGCGCCCGACGCGGGCGTGGTGAGGCGCATCGCGCCGTCGGCGGCGCTGCCCGCCGTGGCGGTGGTCCACACGACGTGGCCGCCGCCCTCGCGCTGCAGCGCGAACACGCGCGTGAGCCCCGTGATGGCCGCGGCGAAGGGCTCGGTGGCGGGCGCCCCGCCCGTGAACGAGGGGCGAATGGTGAAGGTCTCGCCGGTGTCGCGGCGCGCGGCGAGAAACGCCGTCGCGTCGCGCGGGTGCGCGGTGAGCGACACGCTGCCCTGCGGAACCTGCGCGGAGCCGAGCGCCGCGAGCTGCTGCGTGAGGGTGAACACCCGCACCGAGCGCACGTCGCTGGTGGTGACGTTGAGGTACGCCACGCCGAAGCCCGGCCCCGACGGCGTGGTGAGCGGAAACACGTCGGTGGGCAGGGTGTTGTTGTCGTCGACGGACACCGAGAGCACCGACCGGTCGGTGGTGGTGTCGAACACGTTCACCTGGCCGCGCGAGGCCACGGCGAGCCTGGCGTCGGCGAGGCGGTGGAGCGCGAAGGGCTGCTCGGGGAGCACGGCGCCGCCGAGGTCGCGGCAGCGGCGCCCGGTGGCGAGCTCGACGCGCACGAGGGTGCCGTGCGCCCCGCTCGCGCCCGAGAGGTTCTCGACGGCGGCGACGACGTAGGGGGGCGTGCACGGAGGGCCGGCGTCGACGGGCGCGACGGGCGCGTCGGTCGCGGGGCCGTCGGCGGCGACGGGCGCGTCTTCGAAGAGCCCCGCGTCGCCGGGGGGCGTGGCGAGGTACTGGGAGAAGTCCATGGAGCAGCCCGCCGCGACGACGGCTGCGAGGGCGTAGCGACGGTGCATCAGAAGCTCCCCGTGAGGCCGACGCTGCCGCGCGTCGGGTCGACGTAGGGGCTCCACGCGATGCGCGGGCGCGCCCTGCGCGCGAAGGTGGGCGTGTAGAGCTCTTGCGCGCTGCCGCCCGAGGCGAAGAAGGCGATGCCTCCGCCCACGACGAGGGCCGCGCCGGCGCCCCAGAGAATGTTGGTGTAGCGCGCCATGCTCTCGCCCTCTTCGACCTGCGACCGCACGGTGTACGACGGCGTCGGGCCGCAGCCGCGGGGGCACGCGGCGTCGAGGTCGGCGCGAATCTCCGACGTGCGAAGGCCCGTGTAGATGCCGATGGCGCCCGCGACGAGGCCGAGGCTCATGGCCGTGACGCCGATCGCGCGCCACGGCGAGCGCTGCGGCGGCTGCGCGACCACGGCCGCGACGGGGAGCGCCCCGCGGTCGCCCACGGCGAGCACGGTGAAGGCGCTCGAGGTGGGCGCCATCGAGCCCGCCATGCCCGCGGGCACGAGGGTGAGCGCGACGCGCGCCTGCTGGCCCGCCGCGAGGGTGGCCGTGGTGCGAAAGGGCGCGTAGCCGCTCGCGCTCGCGTCGACGGTGATGGCCCCGGGGTCGACGGCGTAGAGGCGCCCCATGCGCTCGAGGGGAAAGGCCCGACCGTTGACCGCCACGGTGACGCCCTGCACCTGCGCGCCGGGCTCGATCACCACGAAGGCCACGCGCTCGGCGAGGGCGCCCGACTCCTGCCGCGCGGTGTCGGCGGTGCGCGCGTAGCGGGCGTCGCTCGGCCCGCGGCCGTCGGCCTCTTCGGCGGCGCGCTCGAGTTCGAACCACGCCTCGGCGTTGCGCCCGAGCTCGCGGAGGCAGCGCCCCACATAGAGCCGCGTGTTGGGCGACGGCAGCGCGTCGGCCGAGCGCCGAAACGCGTCGAGCGCCTCGGTGTACTGGCGCTGCTCGTAGAAGCCGCGACCGTACTGAAAGTACTGCCGCCCGGCGTCGGCGCCGGCGGGCTGCTGCGCGGCGGCGAGCCTCGGCGCGAGGATCAACGAGGCGGCGAGGGCGAGCGGGCGGAGCCGGCGCGCGAGGGGTTCAGGGCTCATCGGGGTTGTACGTCGGGCCTGTCGTGGGTCGCTGCGGAGGCGTGTTGAACACGGGCATCGGGCGCTGCGGCGCGGGCGCGAACGCGCCCGCGGGGAGCTGCCGCGCGACGGGGCGACGACGCGGCGCAGGCGTCGGCGCCACCACGTTGGGAGGCCGCGTTGCGACGGGCCCCGCGGGCGTCGGCGTCGGCGCGGGCGCAGGCGCGGTGATGGGCGTCGGCGTGGGCGCGGCCACGACGGGCGCCACGAGGCGACGCGGCGCGGGATCGCTGCGCGACGCGAGCACCCAACCGACCGCGACGACGGCCGTGGTGAGCACCACCGCGAGGCCGATGAGCAGCGCGGTGCGCGTGCGCATGGGGGCCGCCGGGGGCGCGGCGTGCTGCGTGGCGTACCAGCTCTGCGTGCCGTGGCCCTGCGCGTACGAGGGCTGCGCGTACGGGGCCTGCGCGTACGGGGGCGGCGCGCTCGGCGGCGGCGGCGCGTACGAGGCCTGCGGCGCGTAGGGCGCGGCGGGCATGGCGAGCGCGGTGGGGGCGAAGGCGTAGGGCGCGGCGGCGTTGGGCGGCGGCGCGCCGGGGCGCGTCTCGGTGAGCGGCGCGGCGAGGGCGGTGGCCAGCGCGTCGGCGAGCTCGCGGCCGGTCTGAAAGCGGCGCTCGCGGTCGCGGTCGAGGGCGCGCGTGGCCCAGGCGTCGACGGCGGCGGGGAGCGTGGGGTCGATCGCGCACAGCGAGGGGACGGGCGCGTGCCCGATCGCCACGAGGAGCGCCGGGAGGCTGTCGGCGTCGAAGGGGAGGCGCCCCGTGAGGAGCTCGCACACCATCACCGCGAGGGACCACAGGTCGCTGCGGCCGTCGATGTTGGAGGGCCCCTGCGTCTGCTCGGGCGACATGTACACCGGCGTGCCGAGGAGCGTGACGCCCGCGCTCGTGAGCTTGAGCCCGTCGGCCGCCTTGGCGACGCCGAAGTCGAGCACCGTCACCTGCGCGGTGCCGTCTTCTTCGCGCACCATGAAGCAGTTGGCGGGCTTGAGGTCGCGGTGCACGATGCCCGCGGCGTGGGCCACGTCGCACGCGGCCCCCACGTGCCGCGCCACGGTGAGCACCGCCTCGCGGTCGAGGCGCCCCTGGCGCTCGAACATCTCCTCGAGCGACTCGCCGCGGAGGAGCTCCATCACCAGCCACGGCGCGCCGTCGGCGGCCGCGCCGAAGTCT
>CAISKJ010000710.1 GCA_903885885.1 uncultured delta proteobacterium | reverse complement strand
GGCCGCGTCGGGCGCGGTCGTGTCGGTGGCCACGTCGGCAGCGGGCGCGTCGGCCGCGACGTCGGCGGGCTTCGTGTCGACGGCCGCATCGGCGGGCGTCGCGGGGTCGTCACCGCAGCCGGCGGTGGCTGCGAGGCAGGCGAGCGAGAGGAGCAGGATCGAGGGACGAAGCATGGGGAGACTCCAGTGAAAAAAGTGGGTGCGATCCCACGGCGGGGTGCCGATGGCGCCCCGGCGGGGCCGGGGACCTTACTGCATCACGTTTGCAGAGGGTAGAATCTACGTTGCGCTACGAGGCGGTGGCCAGCGGCGGGGCCTCGGCCGACGAGCGGGCGCCGCGCTCTCCGAGGGCCGCGAGCATGGCGATGTAACGCAGCGCGCGCAGCGTGGGGGCGAGGGTGGCCGCCGCGAGGCCCGCCTCGGCGCGCGCGATGGACTCGTCGAAGCGACCCGTGCGGCGGAGCAGGTCGGCGATGAGGGCGTCGGCGCCGCCGGGCTCGTCGACCACCGGCTGGCGCACGAGGAGTGCGCGGGCGAAGAGGTCGACGGCGCGCTCGCGGCACGCGACGGCGCACGGGGCGTCGCCCGCGTCGTCGCAGGCCCACGCGGCGTACACGGCCTGCCAGCCTGCGTCGGCGAAGGCAGCGCCCGCTTCGAAGACCGCCGAGGCCGCGAGGAATGCGCTCGCGAGCGGCGGGCGCCCCGCGAACGCGAGGAGCGCCTGGTACGCCGCCGTCTTGACCACGCGCGCGGCGCGCGGCGGGCTCACCTCGAGGTCGGGCGCGCAGTAGCCGCACGACGGGCACCGCTGCACCCACGTAGGCATGGTGGAGCGCAGCGTCTCGGGGGGCCGCGTGTCGAGGTCGGGCGCGCCGTCTTCGGTGGCCTCGCGCGTGACGGCGTGCTCGCTCTCGGCTTCGCACACGTTGCAGGTGACCCGGTCGCGTCGCGCGTCTGTCATGGGGCGCGGAGTCTGCCACGACGCGCCGTCCGCCGTGGGGCTTCGCGTCGCGACCGGACGCGTCTCGCGCGCACCGGCGGATGCGCGAAGAATTTGCCGCACTCTCCCGTTGTCGCGGTCGGCGCTCGCGTGATTCAGTCGTCGAATGACCGGCACCTTTCTTCTTCCGCGGGTCGCGCCCGCCCTCTGCGCGGGCCTCTTCGTCGCGCTCGCCGCGTGCTCCAGTCGCTCGGGCGTCAGCTTCGTCGAGCAAGACGTCGTCAGCGACGCGTCTGACGCGGCGGGCGATGCGTCGCCCGACGACGCGGCGCCGCCCGACGTCGCGCCGCTCGACGCGCCCGTCTCCGACGCGACGCCGCCGGTCGACGCGGCCGAGGAGGCGAGCGTCGATGTGCAGCTCGACGCGCCCGTCGATGTGCCCGTCGATACGGGGTGCCCGGGCGGCCGCAGGCTCTGCGTGGGCGTGTGCGTCGACACCATGACCGACGACGGCAACTGCGGCGCGTGCAGCAACACGTGCACGGCTACGCAGACCTGCCTCGGGGGCGCGTGTGTGCCCAACTGCGTCACGCCGCAGGTGCGCTGTGGCGCGGCGTGCGTCGACCGGCAGAGCGACGCGCGCCACTGCGGCGCGTGCGGCAACGCCTGCGCCACGGGCGAGGCGTGCGTGGCCGGCGCGTGCGTCGCGGCCTGCGCGGCCGACCAGCGGCGCTGCGCCGGCGCGTGCGTGAACACCCAGAGCGACGGGATGCACTGCGGCGCGTGCGGCGTCGTGTGCCCGGCCACGCAGATGTGCGAGATGGGCGCGTGCGTGACGACCTGTGCGGCCACGCAGACGCGCTGCG
>CAISKJ010000709.1 GCA_903885885.1 uncultured delta proteobacterium | reverse complement strand
TGGCACCAGTGGCAGGCGCTGTACCCGATGGAGAGAAACACGGGCTTGTCTTCGTCGCGGGCGCGCGCGAAGGCCTCGTCGCCCCAGGGCATCCACTGCACGGGGTTGTGCGCGTGCTGCAGGAGGTACGGCGAGCGTTCGTGCACGAGGCGGTTGGGCGGGCGCGCGGTCGACGTCATGGTGCGACGTAGAAGACCCGCGGGGGCAGCGTGTCAAGGGGCCACGCAGAAGGGCTCGCGCGTACCGAGAGAGGCGCGCGTACCCGGTGAGGCCAGAGGGGGAGATGGGGCGTTGGGCGGAGGGGAGGCGGGTGACCGACGGGGAGGACCGTGGGGGCCCTCCCGTCGCGTCAGGCGGGTGTCACTGGATGATGTGGCGCATGGTGTAGACCATGCCGCGGGCCTGCGTGCGCTCGTCGACCACCACGGCGTTGATGCCGCGGGGGATGGCGGCGCTGATGCGCGAGCCGTAGTTGAGCGTGTCGCCGCCGGTGCCGCGGCAGTTGGTGGCCGCGCCGTCGTCGTTGCACTGCACCTGCGTGCCCGAGGCGCCCGCGTACACGGCCATCGAGGGGTCGTAGTCGGTGGTGCCGATGCGGCGGGTGTAGGTGGCGCCGTCGCTCGCGCAGAGGCTGAACGTGCTGGCCGTGGTGCTGCCGCAGGTGACGAACCAGCGCACGTCTTCGCCCGAGGGGCCGGCCGTGCACGAGGGCGTGAACGCCGAGGTGCCGACGAGCGTGGTCGACGCCGTGGTGGCCGTGCCCGCGATGGCGGGCTCGTAGAAGTACGACCCGAGGGTCGTGCGAATGTGCTGCACGTGGAGGGCGAAGGTGCCCGTCGAGTCGGCGTTGAAGCCCGCGACGTTGATGTAGTACGTGCCCGCCGCGAGCACGGCGGTGGCGCGCGACTGGAGCGTCGAGGTGAAGCCGCCCACGGTGCAGCCCGCGTCGTCGTTGCAGGTGCCGGCCACCGTGGCGCCGGCGCTGTTCACGATCGAGAGGCGCGTGTCGAAGCCCGAGCCCGCGGTGTCGACGTAGAGGACTTCGCGGGCCGCGAGGGTGACGCTGTACCAGACGTTGGGCGTGGCGGCGCAGTCGGTGGGGCCGTCGGCGGTGGCGCCCACGGTCGTGCCCGAGACGGTGGCCTCACCGCCCGAGGCCGGGAGCGCGATGGCGATGGCGCCCGCGCGCGTGTCGTTGGCGGGGCGGCAGACGCTCGCCTGGCAGGTGTTGCCCGCCGTGCAGACGCGGCCGCAGGCGCCGCAGTTGGCGTTGTCGGTGGCGAGCGTGCGGCAGGTGGCGCCGCAGGCCGTCTGGCCCGCGGGGCACACGCAGGCGCCGGCGGTGCAGGCCGCGCCCGAGGGGCAGGTGGTGCCGCAGGTGCCGCAGTTGGTGGCGCTCGTCTGGAGGTTCACGCAGGTCGTGCCGCAGACGTTGGTGCCCGTGGGGCACACGCAGGCGCCGGCGGTGCAGCTCTGGCCCGCGAGGCAGGTGCGGCCGCAGGCGCCGCAGTTGGTGACGCTGGTCTGCGCGTTGACGCAGACGCCGCCGCAGAGGAGCTGGCCCGTCGGGCAGCCGCAGCGGCCGGCGGTGCACACCTGGCCCGTGCCGCAGGCGGTGCCGCAGGCGCCGCAGTTGGTCGCGCTGGTCTGCGTGTCGACGCAGGTGGTGCCGCAGAGCGTCTGGCCCGTGGGGCACGAGCCGTAGCGCAGCGAGAGGGTGTACGCGCCCGCCGCACCGCTGTAGCCGTCGACGTAGAGCGCGTGCAGGCCTGCGCCGGCCGCGAGGGTGCCGCTGACGGTCGACTGCGTGGAGCACGCGTCGTCGTTGCAGACGGCGAGGGGCGTACGGGCGGCCGAGCGCTGCTCGAGCACGGTGTCCCACGTGGCCGCGCCGCAGGTCGACGCGGTGTAGTTCAGCGCCGTGAAGCTCGGGCAGGTGGTGTACCAGTAGGTCGTCTCGGGGCCGGTGGCGCCGGAGCCGCAGCTCTGCGTGAGCACGCCGGTGCCCGACGTGGTGCCCGTCAGGGTCTGCACGCCCGTGGTCGGATCGGCGAGCTGGGTGACCGCGCCGTTACCCACGGGCAGGTGCTGGAAGCGCAGCGTGAAGGGACCCGTCGCGGTGCCGAAGCCGCTCACGACGAGGTAGTAGGTGCCGGGGTCGAGCTGGCGCGCGACCTGCGCCTGGAAGATCCGCGTGGCGCCGCAGGTGGTGATGTCGTCGACGCAGGTGCCGGCGATGATGCCCGTGCCCGACGCGGGCGCGAAGGCGAGGCCGGTGTCGTACATCGTGCCGTAGGTGTCGGCGTACACGACCTCGCGGGCCGTGAGCGTGAAGCGATAGTACACGTCGCCGCCGCTGAGGCAGCCCGACTGGTTGGTCGCGCCCACGGTGGCGCCGGTGATGGTCTGCGACGGGGCCGCGAGGTTGATCACGACGGCGCCCGCGGGCAGGTCGTTCACCGGGGCGGTGGTGACGCACGCGCCGGCGGTGCAGTTCTGGCCCGTGGTGCAGGCGCGGCCGCACATGCCGCAGTTGAGCGTGTTGTTCGACAGGTCGAGGCAGGTGGCGGCGGCGCCGGTGCCGCAGAGCGTTTGGCCCGTGGGGCAGGCGCAGGCGCCGGCGGCGCAGCTCTGGCCGGTGGCGCAGACGGTGCCGCAGCGACCGCAGTTGGCGGCGTCGTTGGTGGTGTTTACGCAGGCGGTGCCGCAGAGGGTCTCGCCGACGGCGCAGGTGCGCTGGCAGCGGCCCATGGCGCAGCTCTCACCCGTGGCGCAGGCGGTGCCGCAGGAGCCGCAGTTGGCGTTGCTCGCGGCGAGGTCGAAGCACGCGCTGCCGCAGGCCGTCTGCCCCGTGGGGCACACGACGATGCAGGCGCCGGCCACGCACGACTGGCCCATCGCGCAGGCGTTGCCGCACGCGCCGCAGTTGGCGTTGTCGCTCGCGACGTCGACGCAGCTGCGCGCGCCGCTCGCGGCGGTGCACACCACCTGCGGGGCCGTGCAGACGAGGCTGCACACGCCCGAGACGCACATCTGACCGCTCGGGCACACCGTGCCACAGCCGCCACAGTTGTTGATGTCGCTCTGCGTCGCCGTGCAGGTCGCGGGCGTGCCGCAGAGGCTCTCGCCCGTGCGGCATACGGGCACACAGCTCGCGCCGCGGCACTCGGTGCCGGCGCCGCAGGCGTTGCCGCAGGTGCCGCAGTTGGCGGCGCTGGTGCTGAGGTCGACACAGGCGGTGCCGCAGGCCGACTGGCCCGTGGGGCAGACCGGGCCCGTGTCCACCGCGGTGTCGGTGGGCGTCGCGGCGTCGTCGGCCGCGTCGGCGGGCGTCGCGTCGGCGGGCGTCGCGTCGGCGGGCGTCGCGTCGGTGGGGGTGACGAGGTCGTCGACGGCGTCGGTGGGGGTGACCACGTCGTCGCCCGCGTCGGGCGGGGTGACCACGTCGTCGCCCGCGTCGGGCGTGGTGACGTCGGGCTGCTTGATGACGTCGGGGCCGTTGTCGACCGGCGTGGTGACGTCGTCGCCCGAGTCCATCGTGGTGACATCGTCGCCGGTGTCTTTCACCACGTCGGCGCCGAGGTCTTCCGAGGGCGGAAGGGGCGTCCCGCCTCCGGTGCTGTCGCCGCAGGCCGCCAGGGCCAGCGTCGGCACGAGCCACAAATACTTGTAACGATTCGTCAAGAGATCCTCCGTTGAGACGTCGAGGGCGACCGCTCGCCCTCTTCTGAGTGGATGCGCCAGGCAGGGTATGCTTCTGCCCCCCGCCGTAGACCGCGGCATGGGACTGCCACTCGCCGCTCCCGTCAATGCCGTAGAAATAGCCCCAAGCGGCGTGTATGCCGCACCGCCTTGCGGCGTGTGGGTTTCGCGGAACAAGAAAATCAGCCGGGCACGCCTTGACGCGCGCCCGAAGTGTCGCCTCAGGAGCCGAGCACCGGCGCGAGCATCGCCGTGATGCGCGCCGCGTTGCGGATGCCCTGCGCGGCCATCGACGCGTCGGCCTCGGCGACGAGCGCGCGCCCCGCGTCGCCGCCGCGCAGTTGACCGAGCT
>CAISKJ010000708.1 GCA_903885885.1 uncultured delta proteobacterium | reverse complement strand
GCGCCGAGGCCGACGCGCTCGTGCGAGCGTGGCAGCTTCACATGAGCCGCCGCCCCGAGGCCATCGAGGAGGCGTGGATGGTGCGCGAGCTGATGGACACCCACGGCCTGTCGCAGCACGCCCTCGCGACGCTCATGGGGCGCTCGACGAGCTGGATCTCGCGGCGCACGGCCATCCTCGACGTGCTCCCCGCTTCGGTGCAGGAGCACCTGCGTCGCGGCGCGGTGTGCGCCCACGCGGCGCAGCGGGTCCTGGTGCCGTTGGCGCGCGCCAACACGAAGCACTGCGAGCGGCTCATGGAGTCGGTCGCGCAACACAAGCTCACCTCGCGTCAGCTCGATCAGTGGTGGCGGGCGTGGCGCGCCGCCGACGCGACCGAGCGAGAGCGCCTCGTGAGCGACCCGGCGCTGTACCTGCGCGTCGTGGCGAAGGTCGGACGCGCGATCGCGCTGCCGCCCGAGACGCCCGAAGGGCGCGCGGCGTCGCTGCTCCAAAACGTCGCGGGCGCTTGCTTCAAGGCGCGCACTCAGCTCGGACGACTGCTCGTCGAGCACCCGGAGCTTCGCGCGCACACCGCGGTGGCCCACGCCGCGGGGCACGCGCGCACCGCGTGGACGGCGCTCTCGACCTGCACGGAGGGACTCGATGGATCCAGAGACCAGGGCGGCGATCCTCACGCTGCGTGAGCGCGGCGTCGGCACCCGACGCATCGCGCAGGACCTCCGCGTCTCGCGCACGACGGTCAAGCGCGTGATCGCAGAGGGCGCGTCTCCTCCGCCGGCCGCGCCGCGCGAGGAGAGCGCGATGCCTCACGCCGAGCGCATCGCGGCGCTCTTCGCCGACTGCCGAGGCAACCTCGTGCGCGTCCAGGAGGAGCTCGCCCGCGAGGGCGTCACGCTCGCCTACTCGACGCTCACGGGCTTCTGCCGACGACACGGCATTGGCGTCGTCCCACCGAAGCCCGTCGGCCGATACCACTTCGAGCCCGGTGAGGAGATGCAGCACGACACCTCGCCGCACAAGGTCCGCCTCGGCGAGCGAGAGCACCTGCTCCAGTGCGCCTCGCTGGTGCTCTGTCACTCGCGGATGATCTACGCGCAGGTCTTCCCCGTCTGGGATCGCTTCTGGTGCAAGGTCTTCCTCACCGACGCGATCGTCGCGATGGGCGGCGCGGCGGGGCGCTGCGAGGTCGACAACTCCCACGTCGTGCTCGCCTCGGGCAGCGGCAAGGGCGCCGTCTTCGCGCCCGAGATGGAAGCCTTCTCATCGCGCTTCGGCTTCGCCTTCGAGGCCCACGAGAAGGGCCACGCCGAGCGCTCGGGGCGCGTCGAGCGGCCCTTCGCTTTCATCGAAAACAACTTCTATCCAGGGCGACGCTTCGCCGACCTCGCCGACGCCAACGCTCAGCTCCGAGAATGGTGCGACGTGAAGAACGCCTCGTTTCGCCCGCGCCTCGGGGCCGCGCCCGCGGCGCTCTACGCGATGGAGCGCGCGTGCCTCAAACCGCTGCCGCTGCACGTCCCCGCGGTCGAGCGCATCCACGTGCGCGTCGTCGACACCGAGGGCTTCGTGCACCTGCACCGCAACCGCTACTCGGTGCCCTTCGACCTCATCGGCCGCGACGTGCAGGTCCACGAGGGCAAGGAGCGCGTGCGCGTGTTTGTCCGCGGCGCGCTGATCGCCGAGCACGGCCGACTGACCGACGGCGCCGACGCGCGCGCGACGATCTCCGCGCATCACCAGCGGCGGCACAACCCCGCGCGCCACGAGGCTCCGAAGCTCGAGCAGGAGCGCGTGGTGCGCCTCGACAGCGCCGTCGCCGCGCGATGGCTCGACGCCGCGGCGTCGAAGGGCAAACGCAACATGCGGCTCGTGCGGCAGCTGCACCGGCTGTGGATGGACTACCCGCGCGAGCCGCTGGAGCGGGCGCTCGCGACGGCGGAGGCGCACGACCTCTTCGACGCCGCGCGCGTCGAGACGATCGTGCTGCGCGAGCTGGGCACGGAGTACTTCCGGCTCGACGCCGCGCTCCACGACGCTCGGAGAGAAGGTGGC
>CAISKJ010000707.1 GCA_903885885.1 uncultured delta proteobacterium | reverse complement strand
GGTGGCCGGTGCGAGTGGCGCGAGCTGAGCGGGCCTATCACCGGCCTCTTCCCGGCGCGGTTCCGTGACCGCTTCGGCGCGCGAGTGTGGTGGGCGCTCGAGGTCAGGTGCGGCGAGCCGTCGCGCGCCGTTCGGCTCCCGCTGGTCCCGGGCGCGAGCGCCGCAGACGAGGCCTGGCGCCTGCGCGCTGCGCTCGACGCGAACTGCGGGACGCCGGTCGTCGTGGAGGTCGCAGGCGCGGGGCCGGGGACCGCTCGCCGCGTGCGCTTCGAGGGCGTGCCGGCACCCCGCTGGGTCGCTCGCCTCCTGGACGCGTGCGGCGCGCGGACTGACGCGGAAGGAGCGCCTGCTCCGGGTGGGCCGCCGCGCTGGTGGACCGTCGCGGAGGGAGACCTCAAGGAGCCGCTCCAGGCCGCCCGTGAGGGCCTATGGGCAACAGTGAAGGAGCGAGCGCAATGACTTCAGGGACCCTCTCGGACGACCTCAACGAGCTGCACCGCGCGCTGCGCGACTACATCGAGCACGCGTACCACATTAGAGACCCGGATCTCGTCGCCCAGCGCCGGCGCCTCCTCGACGAGGCAGGGGTCATCCGCCAGGTCCCGTACTTTGAGGCGCTGCCGCGCTACGTCGTCAGCCCAACGAGGCTGGCGGAGCTCGAGGGCTTGAGCGACGCTGCCAAGGCCGCGCTCGCCGCGCTCAGCAGCAGCGACGCCGCGCGCGGGCTGCCCCGTCGGCTGTACGACCCCCCCTACGCCCACCAGCTCGCCGCCGTGCGCGCGGCGCTCGTCGAGTTGGAGCGGCCGGGCGTCCGCGGCAAGAGCGTCGTCGTCACGACCGGCACGGGCTCCGGCAAGACCGAGTGCTTCCTGATGCCGCTCCTCGGCCGCCTCGCGGAGGAGGCCAGGGACCGGCCCGAGAGTTGGGCGCGCCCAGGGTGCCGGGCGATCGTGCTTTACCCCATGAACGCGCTCGTGAACGACCAGCTCAGCCGACTGCGGCTGATGTTCGGCGACCCGCGCCTCACCGAGCTCGTCCTCGACGAGTGGGGCGTAGGGCGCCCCTTCCTCTTCTCGCGCTACACAGGCCGATCGCTGTACCCGGGTGCGCGGCGCAAGCTCAGACAGCGGCAGGGCCGCGAGCCGGAGGCCGTGAACCGCGACCAGGAGAGGCTCGCGCCAATCAAGGAGTTCTTTGTAGAGTTGGAGGAGCGCGCGCGCGAGGCGGCGGAGCGCAGGCATCGAGGCCAGCCGGTTGACGACCAACTCGCCTCGGCTGCCCGCCTTGTCGGCGAGCTGCAGCGCACCGGGCGGTGGCCTGCGAAGCCGTCGATGCGCGCGTGGTTTGGCCAGGACGGCACGCACTGGTTTTCGCAGCAGCCGGCGGGGGACCACGCCGCACAACTGCCCCTGCGTGCGATTCGGCGCGAGCGCGACGCCGAGCTGTTGACGCGCCACGAGGCGCAGGCGCACGCGCCCGACGTCTTCGTAACGAACTACTCGATGCTGGAGTACACGCTTCTGCGGCCCATTGAGCGCCCCATCTGGGACTCGACGCGGGCGTGGCTGCAGTCAGACGACGAGAACCGTCTCCTTCTCGTGGTGGACGAGGCGCACCTCTACCGCGGCGC
>CAISKJ010000706.1 GCA_903885885.1 uncultured delta proteobacterium | reverse complement strand
GGCGATTGCGGGGGCGGAAACGGGCTTGGTGGACTTGGACATGTGAGGCTCCTGTGAACTGTGCTGTGAATGTGAAACGCTTGAAACGAGCACAGTTCGTTCCAAGCACCAATCCTGTATCCTGTCAGGTCAAACTGTCAACCTTCGAGGCTTCAACGCGCGAGCCGTGTGCACCTGACGTACACGTGATGTGCATGTGATGTGCACGGGACGTACACGCCGTGTGCACCCGACGTACACACGGTGTGCACGTCGGGTGTGCGTGTCTGATGGGCTACTCGACCCGTTCCACGTCCGCCCGCCCGAGGCAGTCGAGGGAGGCGACGGCGTTTTCGATCATGGCCTTGCTCGCCGTCCCTACGCGACCGTCGTTGTCGCCTTTGAGGTGATTCAGCACGTCATCGAAGGTCTCGTGCACGGTCGCGTCGTAGCGCGACGTTGCCCCCTGCCACTTGGAGTGGCGTTCGATGCCGACGATGAAGCGGCCCCCTGCGGTCACGTAGAGGGTGATGATTGTCCAGCGAGTCCAATCGCGCTCGAACTCGCGGTCGCCGCACCGCCCTTCGGCCACTTCCCACCCGGTGAAGGCGAGGTCGAGATCGTCGTCCCGTGTGAGGCGGTATTCGCCCTCCTCCCCGGCTGCGGCTTGCGCCTGCGCTACGAGGATGTTGGTGATGTCGAGAGCGTTTGAGAGGTTGGTGTTCATGGGGTACTCCAATGTGTGTCTGCGTGTGATGAAAGCCGGGGCGAAGGCCACCCCGGCGCGGGAAGTCAAAAAGTCACTCGTGGTCGGCGCTGATGTTGTCGAAGGGGCTCTCCCCGTCGAAGCCGTTCGCGCTCAGCCAGCCGAGTAGCGCCCACAGGTCAACGTCCCCGTCGAACCCGAGCTTTTCGCTCAGGTAACCGCGCGTCAGGTAGCCGTTCTGATTCAGCGTGCACGCGCGACCGTGCCCGGGGGCGTTCAGCCACGCGAACGTGAACAGGGTGCCCCGGTCGGGCACGAGGAGAAGTTCGTACCGGGTGGCGTTTCCGGGCTCGTGCGCCCGTTCGCGGGTGTAGATGTTTGCGTTCGTGGTCATGTGTACTCCTGTTGTTGTCGTTGACGGGGCAGAATCGCCCCTCGCCGCACACGGGCAATCGCCCATGCGCGGGGAGGGGCGAGCGAGGTTTTACCCTCGCTCGCCGTGTGCTCAGTTGTGCCGGAAGGCTACCGTGGGCGCGTACCCGAGTTCCTCCACGAGTTCATCCCACCCCGAGATGAAGGCTTGCAACGCCTCCATGTCGTCGGTGTCGCCGCCCTCGAACGCGGCGGTGACCTCGCACTCGCGACCTTCCACAGCCTCCTCTAACTCCTCGGCGACGCGAATCGCCTCGGCCTCTGTGGCGTAGTTCCCGATCACGTAGACCGGGGAGTCATCGCCCGCCCGCCCGTCGGCGACGCGAACGATCCAACGGACGCCTGCGGCGGCGGTGGCGCGTTCGCGCTCGGTCGGCGGCTCGATGTCGCTCTCGTTCCCGTCGTACGACGACCATTGTTCACAGGCGGGGATGTCCGAGACCCACTCGGCGAGCGTCGTGCCGCTCGCCCACATCTCTACGATGCGCTCCTCACCGACGAGGCAGACGATCTCGCTCGCGGGCAACTCCCGCCAGTAACGCTGGGTAGCGTGATCGGCGGCGTCGTGGTCTTCGGCCACGAACCACTCCTTGCGACCGTCCTCGATCATGTCGAGGTAACCTTTCGTGCTGCTCACGATCACGTCGTAAATCTCACCGTCAATGCGAATGGAAGCCATGTTGTACGCTCTCTTGTGTTGCTTGCTTGTGTGTTGAAAGCCGGGGCGAGGGCCACCCCGGCGAGGGAAGTCAGGGAACTTTCAGTCGTTCGAGGCGAGTCGCGCTCGGGCGCGGCGGCGAAGCTCTGCCTTCGCCCGTCTCCAGTTTCTCGGCGCGGGCGTGAATACCGTGAAGGTGGCCCGATGGAGGGCATCGGGCGACCACGTGAGTCCGTGCCCGCGCTCGCGCAAATCGTCCATGCTGGTGAAGCTGTCTAAGTCAGCGAAGAACTCCCGGACAGCTTGGGGTTGATCGGCCAGCGGCGCGTACGTTCCACCCTTCGCCCGGCGCACCCGGACGACTCTCGGCCCCACGATGGATGCCGCGAACTGCACGACGTACGTCGTGTGCTTTCCCAAACTCACGGTGGCGGAAAAGTCGTTGACGGGGTCGAGCCCCGTGCGTGCCACGTACTCGGTGTACTCCCGCCACCGGGCGCGCACCGCCGCGTATTCCTTGGTGTGGTCGAACTCACCGTACGGGTACTCGTCGATGCCCGTCCACTCCCCGTCCGTGTCTACGAGGGTGAGGGTTTCGTAGAGCGTCCCGTCGGCGTCTAACCGTTGACCGTACACCGTCCACGTGAGGTGGTACGTGTCGCAGTCGTCGCAGTAGCTCACGTCGGCGTCGGCCCCCTCGATGCTCTCGGGGGTGTACTCCCATTCGCGCCCTTCCGCGAGGGCGACGAAGGCTTCTTTGGGGAGCCAGAGGTCTTTGAGGTCTTCGAGTTGCTCGGGTGTGGCGGTTTTGAGGTTCATGGCAAACTCCTGTGGGTGTGATTGAGGGAAGGCGAAACGGGCGCGTCTGCGCCCCACGTGTCAGGAAACTTTCAGGCGGTCTTGCGAATGACCTTCGCAGTCGTGAAGGACTCGCGCACCGCCGCGATGCTGCGCTCGGGCAGCAACGCGATGTCCGCCACGATCTTGCTTGCTCGCTGCTGCGCGTCGCTGACCGCCTTGTCGGCCCACGCTACCGCGCCGTCGAGCGCGTTGTCGATCAGCCCGTGGTCGAGCACCGCATCGGCGAGTTCGTACCGGTGACGCTTCCGCCCGGCGTAGCTCTCGTCGATCTCGATGCCCCCGAGGCTGTCGGACGCGATCTCCTCCCCGCGCCAGTAGATCGTGACCTCGACGTGGTAGTTCCGTACACCGTCGTTCATGTAGGCGACCATGTGGTCGCCCGTCGCTTTCGCGGCGGCGAGCAGCACCTCCCGCCGCACCTGCGCTTTCACGCTCTTGGACATACCCGCCCATGCGTTACCGCTCAGCCATGCGCTTTCTTCCTTCCGGGGGACGGTGATCCACCGGTAATCGCTGTAGTCGCGGGGGCCGCTGTAGTCCACCTTGTAGCTGTGGTGTTCGGGGCGATCCCCGTCCTCGTGGTGCCACTCGTCTTCGTACTCGCCGCCGGACGCTTTCTCCACCTCGAACCCGCAATCGCGGGCTTGGGTTTCCGCGTCGTCGTACCACTCGTCGTACGACGCGACCACCTTCGCGGTCAGGTGTTCGGGATCGAACCCGAGCGCGACGACCGTGTCGGCATCGAGGGTCAAATCAGACACGTAGCCCCCGTAGGGCTTCACGCTATCGGTGTAGTCGAAGTCGAGGCCGAGCGCGTCACGCTCGGCGGCGTAAGACTCGACCCGACCCGACCGGATGCGGTCGGCTTCGTGCTTGATCGCCGCCACGGACGCGGGCATCAGGGCGTGATTCGCCCAAACGCGTTCGTAGCGAAGGGCTTTGTACTCTACGTACGTGAGGGCGCGGGGGGTGTTGTTGTGGGTCTTGGACATGTGACTCTCTCCTGTGTTGTTGTGGATACGGGCTCGTGGGCAGCCCGCAAAAATGGCAAAAGCCGCGCACGGGGGTGAACCCGTGCGCGGCTTGGGGACTTAGAACTCGACTTCAGCTTGCTTGACCACGCGAAGGTCGGGCTTGCCACGCTTGGGAGCGTCTACTGCCGGGGTGACGGGGGTGGGCGACGCGACCATCTGCTGCTCGGCGAGCACCAGCCCCACGAGCGCGTCGATGAGCGCCCCCTTGTTCATGCTTGCCGCGCCTTCGATCCCGCTGCCAACCGCCTCGGTGCGCAGGTCTGCGGTCGCGCAACCGCGCAGCGCCGACCGCATCTCAGCTTCCGTGTGCACGGGTGCCTTGGCGGGCGGCTCCTGACGCTTCGACGCGACCTTCACCGGGGCGGGAGCCTCGGCCTTGACCACGACCGGCTTGACCGGCGCGGGGGCGAACACAACGGGCGTCGGGACTGCGGCGACGACCGGCTTCGCCGCGACCGGCTTGACCGGCGCGGGGGCGGGAGCCTCGGCCTTGACCACGGCTTCGACGAGCGCCGCGACCGCGAGTTCGAGCGCCGCGAGTCGAGCGAGGATGCCCGAGTCGAGCGCGGGGGCGGGAGCCTCGGCCTTGACGACCGGCTTGCTCTCGGCCTTCACAGGCGCGGGGGCGGTGCCGGTCAACTCGGCGAGGAGCGCCGCGCTCGGGGCGCGCAGCTTCTCCTTCGCGCTCAGGAACGCGATCACGGTAGCGGCGGTGACCGCCTTGTCGGTGAGCAACTCACGCATTTCCGTGGCGGTCTTGCCAGCGAGGTTGACGGTGGCGGGGGCGGGGGTGTTGTTGGGCTTGGACATGTGACTCTCCTGTGGGTTGTGGATACGGGCTCGTGGGCAGCCCGCAAAAACGACGAAAGCCGCGCACGGGGGTGAACCCGTGCGCGGCCATGCGTGACTGACTACCTGTTATCCCAACCGGGGAAGACGTTCAGCAGCGCGACTTCCCCGGCGGCATCCCACCACGCTTGCGCCCGAGCGCCTCGGGTCGGCGCGCGGTTGCGCCGGGGGGCCGTGATCGTGCTCTCGCGGTCGAGTCGTTGCTCGACGGCGAGGTTCAGGATCTCGACCAGCCCTTCACGGGCTTGGGGAGTACGCGCTTGGGCAATCATGTGGGAGAGTTGGCTTTCTACGTTGGTCATGTGAGACTCCAATGTGCTGTGAGTGTGAAACGCTTGGAACGAGCACACTTCGCTCCAAGCACCAATCCTGTATCCTGTCAGGTCAAACTGTCAACCTTCGAGGCTTCAACGCGCGAGCCATGTGCACATGACGTACACGCCACGTGCACGCCACGTGCACGCCACGTGCACACCGTGTGGACACGGCGTGCACGTCCCGCGCCCGAGACTACAACTTGCCGTCCCGAACCGCCTCGTCCGCGAGGGCGAGGAGCCGGTCAACCGCCGCAGCGAGGAGCCGCGCCGACAAGTCGGGGACGGTAGCCTCGGCGGTCTCGGCGGCCTTGGCCTCGGCGTCCGCGCGCCTCACGATCTCGACCGCGTTCGAGATCGCGTGGCCCACCGCCTCGTTGATGCGGTCTTCGAGAGCGCGGTCGCCCTCGGGCGTGCCGAGCCCCTTGCCGCACAGGTCGGCAAGTCGGTCGTAGTCCACCTCGATCTCGCCCGCGAGAGCGGCATGGTCGATGTCTACGTGCCGCGCGAAGTCGGCGTAGTCGATTTCGAGGTTGCTGGCGAGGTCGCTCAGGTCAACCTCGCGGGCGATGTCGGAAACGTCGAACTCGCTCGCGAGTTCGGCCATGTCGATTTCGAGGTTGCTGGCGAGGTCGCTCATGTCAACCTCGCGGGCGAGATCGGCCAAGTCGATCTCGGCGGCAATCGCCGCCACGCTCGTCCGAGTGACGAACTTCTGCGCGGCGGACACGACCGCCTCGTGTGCGCGGTCGCTGTCGCTGACGGCTTCCAACACGTCTGCGGGGGTGATCAGGCCGAGCAGGCGGGTGACGGTGGTCTCGATGATGTGCTTGATGAGGTTGGTGAACATGAGAGGCTCCTGTGGGTTGTTGATACGGGCTCGTGGGCAGCCCGCAAAAACGACGAAAGCCGCGCACGGGGGTGAACCCGTACGCGGCTTGGTGAGACTTAGTGGACGACGCGCCACGGGCGTTTCCCGTCCGCGCCCTTCGGGCCGTCAATGAAGCACGTACCCGAGTTGCTGAAAATGCAGCAGTACACGCGACGCCACCGCCCGTCCACGTGTACCATCCGAGTGGTCGGGATGCGGCGACCGTAGCCGCTCGCGGTGTAGGACAATCCGCGCTCCTGCCACCAGAGGGGGTGAACACGGGCGGGGTAGGCTACACCATCGACTTCGAGAGTAAGTGCTTCAGACATGGGTGACTCCTGTGTGGGTGTAAGAAGGCTCGTGGGCAGCCCTCAAAAACGACGAAAGCCGCGCACGGGGGAAACCCGTACGCGGCTTGGGGGGACGACGGTTCAGACCGCCTTACGAGCGTTCCCGCGACCCTTCGCGGGGGTCTCGACGGCAACGGGCTTCAGCGCGGCCAGCACCGCAGCGACCGCGACTTCGAGCGCCGCGAGACGCTTGGCAACGTCGGCGACATCGAGCGCCGGGGCGACCGGGGCGACGACGGGCTTGTCCGCCTTCGCGGGGGCAGCGG
>CAISKJ010000705.1 GCA_903885885.1 uncultured delta proteobacterium | reverse complement strand
CGGACAACGTCTTGGCGCGGATCGCGGTCGGGGCAGCGGATGCAGCGACCGACGAGGGAACCAAGCAGCGGCTGGGGGAACGGATTCGCGGCGCGATTCGCGCCGAGATCGGCGCATGGATGACGGCCCTCGGGGTCTCCGTAGCCGACAAGATGCAACGTGAGGTGAACGATGCGCGCCGTGATCTGGTGCGCCATCAGCGCGCGTTGCGCACCGAGTTCGGTAACGACTTTCAGCGCGATGTCTCGGTACAGCGTGTCGACGACGTTGTCGACGCGGTCGCGATCGACGACCTGGCCAAGAGCGAGGGCGCCATGGAGGCGATCCTCGGCGGCCTCCTCGGTGTAATGGTGGGCTTCGCCTTCGGGCTCATCGGCCTCGCAGTGCTTGCCGGGATCTCATACCTGATGAGCGACTCGCCAGAGGAGAAGCAACGAAAAGCCTCGGAGATGATCCGTGAACTGGTCTCGGAGCAACTCGCCAGGATGGCGGGCACCGTCGCCGAGCGCCTCCGAGAGCGCCTGGAGGAGCGCGTCGAGAAACTGATCAGCTCTCTCCGCGCCGAGCAGGACGAAGCGATGGCGGGCTTCGAGCACGAACTGACTTTGCTCCTGCGAGACCGAGAGGAGACCGAAGCTGCTGCGCGCGAGGCTGCGATGGAGTTGCGACGCGCGCAGCTGAAGATGGGGGAAATCGAGCGCCGCATCAGCGCGGTGCTGGAGGCAGAAGGGCGATGAGCATCGAGTCGGAAATCGCGGCATTGCGTCAACTGCTTGGTTCTGCAGACGACGAATCCCTCCTCGTAACTGTCTATGGAAACGTCAACGCTCCTGGCATCAATCAACGGGAGGGTATCTTCTTCGCGACCAACAAGCGCTTCGGCCTGTCAGTAGAAGCCGGTCTCTTCGAAGGTGCGGCCTATTTCATTCTCGACTACTCGAGGCTGTTCAACGCTTCTGTCAACGACCGTACCCTGAGCGTTGATACCGTGCCGGAGCGCAGCATCCTCAGTATCAAAGCATACGACTACGAAGAAAGCCTCGAACCGGCCAGGGCAACGCTGCACCGACTGGCCGCTCAGCACGTTCGCACCGATCTGCTGAATCAGGCCGGCGAACTTTCGGCAGCTCTCGAGCGTGACGATTACCCGGCGGTCGAACGGAGTGCGCAGAACGTGCTCCGGTTTCAGCCGGAGTGTCTCTTCGCGCTGTATTGCTACTCGATCGCGCAACGGGCGCGAGCCGACCGGGCAGGTGCCGTATCGTCGCTCGAGCGCATGCTGGAGATCGGTCCCGTTGATCCGCTGGGGCTTTGTGAGGAACTCGCCGAACTGCACATCGAACTCAATCAAGTCGAGATCGCCGAAGACCTGCTGGCGGAGGTGCTCGAGGAGGCACAGCGCGCGACGGCGTTTGTCCTCCGCTCGCGTGCACGAGGGATCCGCGGTGACATCGCAGGTTCACTCGCCGACGCGAAGCGGGCGGTGGATTTGGATTCCGCGTCACTCAACGGATGGCACCTGCTGGCAATGCACGCGATCGACCTGCTCGACACCTCCGAGTTGGAGCGGGCGGTGCAGGCATTCGAACGGCTCAAGGCTGACGAACTCGCTGTGGAGTATCGTGCACGGCTGTGCCTGCTGCTCGATGACCCGCAGGCCGCCTTCAAAGCAGCTGAAGTAGGACTCAAGAAATTCCCATCGCATCTGGCGCTCGCGCTCACGATGCTGGAAGCGTCACTGGAGATCTCTGAAGAGATGGCGCTTGCGTGTGTCAAGCGCTTCGACAGCCTTCACCAGTCTGAACCGGAGTATCTCTTCTGGTCCTCGTTTGCGCTGCTGACCGGTGGCAGCGCGACGGAAGCGCTCGCACGCTTCCGCTCCATTCCCAGAGAGGGCGAAGATTCCTTCGATGCATCGCTGATCGCGGTGCTCGAGGCCGCATCGCTGTTGGAGTCGGGGTCTTCGGAGAAAGCGCTCGACACTGTCGAGCGCGCGATCGAAGCGGGTCGCGGGGCCCCGTCTACGGGCTTTCGAGAGACGCTTCGAGCGATTCTCCACTATCTGGGGGGCAAGGCGTCGCTGAACCTGTCTCGCTATGAGAAGGCGCACCTTCACCTGACCGAGGTCGAGCCGCAGCTCAATGAGCATGAATCGGCGTTGCGATGGGTCCGCAAGGGCTTCTCGGAACTGCTGGACCAGGCCAGCCGTGGCGCCGCGCGGCGCTCCTACGAGGGTATTGCTCCGACGGGTATGGGCCGCGCAGGAGCCTTCGAGGCCCTGCGACTCCTCGCCGAGGCCCTCGAGGCGTCGCAGCGCCACCGGGATCTCGCCCTGCGGGTTCGAGACGACCTCGCGCGCTTCGACGACCCCCCGCTCATCGCTGTGATGGGCGAGTACTCGGTTGGAAAGTCGTCGTTCATCAACTCCCTCGTACAGCGGCCGGGGCTGCTCCCAT
>CAISKJ010000704.1 GCA_903885885.1 uncultured delta proteobacterium | reverse complement strand
TCTCGCAGGCGAGCCAGGCGTCGAGCGCAGGGCGGCAGCCGATGGGCGTCGTGGCGAGCTGCGTGCCGCAGTTGCGCACGCAGGCCGCGAGGTCGGGGTTGCAGCCGGCGCCCGCGACGATGCGCGCGCACACGCCGGGGCAGGGGTCGGCGGGGAGCGTCGCGTCGGCCACGACCACGGGGCGGTCGACCGCGGGCGCGTCGAGGGGCATCGAGGCGTCGTTGATGACAACATCGACGATCGTCTCTGCATCGGGTGAGACGACCGTTGGATCGCTCCCGCACGCGGCGAGGAGCGAAGCGACGAGGCACGCAAGGCGAGGCGAAGGGGCGGGGTGCATGGGACTCATGGTGCGTGACTCTACCGGCCGCGCGGCGCCGGTCGCAACGGCGCGCGCGGCGGTGTTGGCGCTCGCGGCGTGGCGAGAGAGGGCGTAGGGTGGCGGGATTCGCAGATGCTCACGCGCGTGCAGGGCGTGACCGTGATCGATGCCTCGAGGTGCTCCATGGGCGACAAATCACCGAAGTCGAAAGACAAGAACAAGAAGCAGGGCGACGCGCAGAAGCAGCAGACCAAGGCTGCCGCGGACGCGAAGCGCACGCCGGCGAACGGCGCTCCTGTGAAGAAGGGCAAGTAGCCCGTCGCGGCGCCGCGCGTCGCCGCTGCTCCGTTGGGCCTCCGACGCGTAACCTTCCCGCCTGGTGAGCTGTACGTGCCTGCGCCGCGCGCGGAAGAACTTCGACGCCGACGCGACGGTGGTGAGAATGCCGTGGAGTTTCTGAAGCGAACGCTGTGGTTTCTGCTCGTCGGCTGGTGGCTGGCGCTGCTCTGGGGCCTCACCGCGTGGCTCTTCTGCATGACCTTCGTGCTGCTGCCGCTGGGCGCGTCGATGTTCAACCGACTGCCGCAGGTGCTCACGCTCAAGCCCGTCGAGCACGACCCGTGGACGGGGCGGCCGGTGCGCGAACTCTCGTGGTGGCTTCGCGCTGCGTGGTTTGTGTTCGTGGGGTGGTGGCTCGGCCTCGTGTGCTTCAAGGTCGGCTACCTGCTGTGCCTCTCCATCGTGGGGATGCCGCTCGGCGTGTGGGTGCTCCACCGCGTTCCGCTCGCGATGACCCTCAAGCAATCGGCCTGAGCGGCTTCACTTCACACACGCCGCGCGCTCGCGCGATGCGCAGTTAGTTTGACCCGAGGCGCGTCGCCGTGGCGGGTTTCGCCCGTGCGACCGTACCGAGCCTTCGATTCCGAGGCGGTGTATCGCGCGGGCGTTCGCGCCTGGGAGGCGGGTGATCGCATCGCGTGGGCCGCGTGCGCCAACGAGCTGCGCCGACGGAGCAGCGCGCGAGCCCTCGAGCTGGCCGATCGGCTGCGCACGCATGGTGAGGGCGGCGCCCTGCGTCGCGGCTCGCGCGAGGCGCTGTGCGAGGTCGCGCGCGTCGCGGCGATGGCGTTGCCGACCGGCGGGCGAGGCAGGCACGCGGTGTACGTGGTGCTCTTGCACGAGATGCCGGGCAGCCCCGAGTGGGGCTTCTACGTGGGCATGACGGGGCGTACGCCCGAGGCGCGCTACGCCGAGCACCTCGCGGGTGTGCGCGACGGCAAGGGCTACGTGCGAGACTACGCCGTCGAGCTGTTGCCCGCGGTGTATGCGCGGCTCAACCCGATGTCACAGCGGGCGGCCGAGGCGAGGGAGTTCGAATTGGCGGAGGCGCTGCGCGCCGCGGGGCTCTTCGTGCGAGGCGGGCACTGAGGCGACGTTAGAAGCTCTCGTCCGAGAGCTCCATGAGGTCGAGCGAGCCGCGCTCGATGAGGCTGCGCGTGTGGGCGATCGTGGGGAGGACGTTCTCGGCCCACCAGCGCGCGCTCGCGACCTTGCCGTCGTAGTAGGCGCGGTCGGCGTCGGAGGCGCCCTCGCGCTTCGAAAGTGCGAGCGCGGCGTGCTGCAGCAGGAGCCAGCCGCCGACGAGGTCGGCCAGCGCGAAGAGCACGCGATTGCCCTGGAGGCCCGCGTGGTAGAGCGACTCGTTGACCTTGCCGAGCATGGTCATGAACACGGCCTCGAGCTCGCTGGTGGCCTCGGCGAGGGCGGCGTGCTCCTTCGCGAGCGCGGGCACCGCGAGCTCGCCGTCGAGCGAGGCGCGCACGCGGCCGATGAGGCCCTGGAGCGTGGCGCCGCCGTCGCGCGCGACCTTTCGGAAGAAGAGGTCGAGCGCCTGAATGTGGGTGGTGCCCTCGTAGAGCGTGTCGATCTTCTGATCGCGGATGTACTGCTCCATGGGGTAGTCGTCGCAGTACCCGGAGCCGCCGAGGCACTGGAGCGACAGTGCGAGTTGCGCGCTCGTCGCGTCGGACGACCAGCCCTTCACGAGCGGGAGGAGGAGGTCGTTGAGCGCGACGAGCGCCGCGGCCTCGGCGGACCCGTGGCCGCCCAGAATGGCCACCTGGTCTTGAATGAAGGCCGTCCAGAGGATGAGCGCGCGCCTCGCCTCGGCGTGGGCCTTCTGGCTCATGAGCATGCGGCGCACGTCGGGGTGCTTCACGATCGCGACGCGCGGGGCGTGCTTGTCGGTGGCGCGCAGGAGGTCGGGACC
>CAISKJ010000703.1 GCA_903885885.1 uncultured delta proteobacterium | reverse complement strand
GCGGCCGCGCAGCCGACGCGGAGCAGCCGCTCGCCGCGCGGTCGATCGCCCGAGAGCGCGTACGCGGCGCCGAGGTTGATGACGTTGCGCGGATCGTGGCGGTCGAGGCGCAGGGCGCGCCGCGCGGGCTCGACGGCCTCGCGCGGGCGGCCCATCTGCAAGAGGCAGCCGGTGACGTTGTGCCACGCGCGCCAGTAGCCGGGCTCGACCTCGGTGGCGCGCACGAAGAGCCCGAGGGCCGCGGGGCATCCGCGCGCGCGGGCCACCGCGACGCCGTAGTGATAGAGCACCCGCGCGTCGTGGTTGCCCTCGGGGAGGTCGGCGCCGAAGAGGTCGAGCGCGGTCTTCCATCGCGCGGCCTGCGTGGCGCTCGAGAGCGCGAAGACGGCGGCGAGGGCGAGCGTGCCGCCGAGCGTGACGCGGCGCACGCGGGGGCCCGCGTCGAGCGCGAGCGTGAGCAGCGCGCCCACGGCGATGGCCCCGCCGGCGAGCGGATAGTAGAGGTAGCGGTTGGCGTACTGACCCGTCGCGGGCGCGGCGAGCGCCGCGGTGGCTGCGAAGAGAACGAACCACGCGAGCCCGAGGCCTACGCGCTCGACCGTCGCAGGCGCGCGCTTGCGCAGCGCGACGAGGGCCGCGCCCGCGGCGACGAGACCGAGGGCCCACTGCGTCGCCGTGGCGGTCGAGGGCGCGTGCCACGTGAGCGCGGTAAACCCCTGACGACCCGTGAGCGCGAGGGAGGCGTAGTGCCCGACGGCGCCCAGCACGAAGCGCGCGACCTCGCCGAGCGACGCCCCCGTGAGCGCGTTGCCCGTCGAGATCGCGAGGTGTCGGCGCCACACGAGCGCCGCGGCGACGAACGCCCCCGAGGCGCACGCGAAGGTCGCGGCGCGGCGTGCGCGCGGGCCGAGGCCCTCGGTGGAGCGCGCGGGGAGCAGCGCCGCGAGCGCCACCAAGGCGGGCGTGAGGGCGAAGACCTCTTTGCTGCTCATGGCGACGAGGGTGGCGAGGCCCGCGGTGATGGCCGAGCGCGCGAGGGCGCGCGGCGTGCGAGTCGGGCGCAGCGAGACGGCGAGGGCCACGAGCGCGAAGAGCGTCCCCAGCGTGTCGTGGCGGGCGTTGATGAACATCGGGCCCTCGGTGGCGCCGGGGTGCAGCCCGAAGAGCAGCGCGGCCACGACGGAGGCCTCGAGCGACGCGCCGAGCCCCACGAGCACGCTCACGAGGGCCTGCGCGACGGCCGCGTGGATGGCCACGTTGAGCGAGCGAAAGGCCGTCATCGACATGCCCTGCGCGCGGGCCTGCGCCCAGAAGCTCAGCGTCGAGACGGGGCGGTACACGCCGCCGCCGCGGGGGCCGAAGGGCTGCGTGAGCAGGGCGCGCGCGCCGCCGGGCGCGTACATCCGCGGCTCGCGGAGAATGTACTCGCCGTCGTCCCACACGAAGTCGCCGGGGACGTGGGGGACGTACACCGCGAGCACGCCGACGAGGAGCGCGGCGCGGAGCCCGAGCGCTCGACCGCGCCACGTCGAGGGCGCCGTGAGGGCGACGCGCGGCGGGTCGGTGGCTCGCACGGCGCGGGTTATACAGCCCCCGTGGCGGGAGTGATACGACCCGCGCGCCCGCACCCCGCGCGACGGCG
>CAISKJ010000702.1 GCA_903885885.1 uncultured delta proteobacterium | reverse complement strand
CCCGGCGCCGTGGGAGACGCCGCTCTCGGCGTCGAGCCTTCCCGCGGTGCAGGTGAACGTCAGCTCTGACACGAGTCGGCAGTGGATCTACGCGGACATGCTTCGCGGGGCCGAGGCGTGGTTCTACGTGCCGGGCGCGACCCCCGCGGCGGCGCGGACCCTGGCCGACACGGCGAGCCTCGACGCGAGCGGGTGGCCGACGCGCTTTCCGCCGGGCGCGCAGATGCGCATCGGCGTCGGGTACGAGACGGGGCCGCGAACCTACCTCCACGGTGTTTATGTGCTCACCTGGGAGGGATCGGGGTGGGTGGCGTTGGAATCAACCCGCAACGACGGCCTGGACGAAGAGACCCTCCTCGACGACCAGACGCACGGTCGCCTCGTGCGGGTCATTCGCACGCCCTCGAAGGCCGTGATCGTGTACGTGCGCTCGTCGGACCCGACCAACCCGGTGCGCAACATGCGCCTGTGGGCGCCCGCCAGCGACGGCGCGGGGCTGAGCCTCACGCGAGCCTCGGACCTGACCCCGGGCCACGTGACGGGCAGCCTCGAGCCCGCGCCCGGCGCCCCGGAGCCCCTGTGGCATCCGCGCTTTCTGCAGCACATCACGGAGGGGACGCCCCACGGCGTGCTGCGCTTCATGGGCTGGCTCGCGATCAACGAGTCGACGTGGGAGCGTGACCCGCTCGAGTGGAGCGACCGGGCCGACGAGCGCGCCCCCTTCGGCACCCTCTCGACCATCGACAGCACGTACAACCGCTATCGCATCGGGGCGTATCGTCAGCGGCTCGGCGCGCCCTACGAGCGCATGATCGACCTCTGCAACCGCACCGGTCACGACCTGTGGATCCAGGTGCCGCACGTCGCGTCCGACGACCTCATTCGCCAGCTCGCGAACCTCATCGCCACGCGGCTCAACCCCGAATTGCGCGTGTGGTTCGAGTACTCCAACGAGATCTGGAACAGCATCGAGCCGTACCTGCAGCAGCAGAACAAGGCGCGCGCCGTCGCCGCGGCGCACTTCGGCGTCGCGCCCGCGGCCGTGACGTACGCGCAGATCGCGTGGGGCTCGGGGCACCTGCAGGCCCTCGCGCTGCGCACCTTCGAAGAGGCGTGGCGCGCGCGCGGCGGCTCCGACGCGCGCCTGATCAACGTGGTGTCGAGCTTCGTCGTGTCGCCGAGCTTCAGCCAGCAGGCGCTCGACGCGGCGCGCGAGATCGACCCCCAGTTGCCCGAGGTGCTCGCGGTCACCAACTACTTCGGCTACGGCACGCACGAAGACATCTTCGCCCTGCACCCCTTCGGCGCGACGCCCGGCGTGTGGCCCGCGAGCCTCTACGAGCGCACGCGCGCCGTGGTGCGGCGCAACCTCTATGAGACCACGTCGTCGTGGGCCGCGAGCAGCGCGGTGGCGCGGGCGGCGGGCATCCCGCTGGTGGCCTACGAGGGCGGGCAGCACATGCTCCCGGTGGGCCTCGGCGATTGGAGCAACCCGGCCCACGCCGACTACATGAACTTCTTGTACGCGTTTCAGCGGAGCCCGCAGATCAACGCCCTCTACCGCGAGCACTACGCGCTCTGGAGCGCCATGGGCGGGCGCACCGCGAGCCTCTTCGTCGACACGGGCACGTGGAGCTTCTTCGGCTACTGGGGCGCCAAGGAGTACGTCACGCAGACGCGCGCCGACTCGCCGAAGTGGGACGCGTTTCTCTCCTGGCAGGCGCTCCAGGCGGGCGTGCGCGCGCCGTCCGAACCCATCGGCACGCGGCCCGTGCTGCCCGCGTTGAACGCCACGGCCGAGGCGGGGCTCGTGTACAGCCGCGACCTCGTCGTCGACGGCGGCGACGGGCCCGTCGAGGTGTCCATCGTCGGCGGCGAGCTCCCGCCGGGCCTCACGCTCCGTTCGACGGGCGCGCGCACGGCGACGATCGCCGGGGTTCCCACCGCGGGGGGCACGTATCGCTTCGTGCTGCGCGCGCTCGACGCCGACCGCGACGCCGACTTCCGCGCGTGCACCCTCGTCGTCGACCCGCAGGGGGTGTCGACGAGCGCGCTGGTCGTGTTTCGCGGGCAAGACATTCCCGCCACGCTCCCCAACAACGGCTGGGTCGCGCGCTACAACCCCGCGCGCCCCATGACCAACGTGCTCAACGCCGCGGGCCGGGCCCTGCGCAGCTACATCCCGTTCTCCATCGCCGACGGGCAGGCGCTCTTCGACCGCGAGGGGCTCGAGGTCCCCGGGACGCCGCACGTCCTCGCCGCCACGAGCCCGCTGACCATGTACGGCGGCTGGTCGCTCACCGCCGCCGCGCCGACCAGCCCGTCGACGCTGTCGACCTTCACGGGCCTGCGCGACCACCAGTGGATCAGCTGGTCGGGCGACAGCAGCGGCGGCGCCACGAGCTTCGACGCCCTGCTCCTGTGGCGCTCCGACCAGTTTGCCCCCCTGGGCGGCGCGGGCGCCTACTCCTTCGGCGCCGACGCCGCCACGGCGCTGCTGCGCGTCGACGTGACCGCGCTCATCGCCGACGGCGACAACGAGCTCCGCTTCGTCGTCCTCGACGGCGGCACGTACTACCTCTCCGAGGCGGCGTTCACGTCGCAGCACCTCGGCGACGGCTACTTCGAAGTGGCCAACTTCAACGGGTCGAGCGCGCCGGGCCAGCGCTGGGCGGTCTTTCGTCCTACCGCCGATGCGTACGCCATCCCCAGCGCTGCGAGCCTCACCTTCAACGCCACGACCTTCAGCGACGTGCGGGCCGTGGGCCTCGCCTATCACGGCCGCCGCTGGGGCTATCACTACACGTTCAGCTTCTCGCGCTTCCTGGCCCTCGGCAGGCGGCGCTGAGCGGCCCTGTCGCCTCGACGGCGACGGGCGCATGAAGCGGGTGCGAGGGGCTGTGATAGGGTGCGGGCCATGACGGCGGTCGCGCGACGGGTCATGACCGTTCACTACCCGGAGACGGATCACATGGGGGAGGACGCGCTCCAGCGCTTCATCGCGGAGCTGCTCCGACCGATGATCGCGCGCTGGTACGAGGAGCGCGGGCGGCGCCTCTTCGTGGGGGCCGACCAGTTCATCTATCTGGTCGAGGGCGATCCGACGCAGCGCATCGCGCCCGACGTGTACGTGCTACCGGGCGTCGACCCCGACGCGGCGCCGCCGTGCTGGAAGCGCTGGGAGCTCCCCAACGGTCCGTCGCTCGCGATCGAGATCGTGTCGCGCGACTTTCACAAAGACTACGAAGACGCGCCCGTCGACTACGCGCGCCTCGACACGCGCGAGCTCGTGATCTTCGACCCGAAGGTCACGCCGCGCAGCCGCGCGCGCGTTCGCTGGCAGGTGTACCGCCGCGTCGGCGCGCGGGGCTTCCGCCTCGTCGAGAAGAGCAACGAAGACCGCGTGTTCTCGAAGGAGCTCGGGTGCTTTCTGCGCGTGGTGGGCGACGGCCCGGCGGCGCGCCTCCGCCTCGCCACGGGCGAGCGCGGCGATGCGCTCGTTCCCACGGCCGTCGAGCGCGAAGAGGCCGCCGTGAAGCTGTCCCGCGAGGCCGCGCAGCGCGAGGCAGAGGCTCGATCCGAGCTGGCGACGTCGCGCTCCGAGGTCGCGCGCCTTCAAGCGCAACTCCGCGCGCTGCGCGAAGGGCGCTGATCGATCCCATCGGCACGGGCGGTCGTCCCCCTGCTCTCCCCGCGCTGCGATTCACGCCCGACGCGCTGTTTCGCACCACCGCCGAGGCGCCCGCGCCGAAGAAGCCCCGCGCGAAGAAGACGCCCGCGTAACGCGCTGGCGACAGCGCGGCGCGGCGGCCCTCAGTTGAAGAAGCGGGCCATGTTGGCGAAGCGCACGACGCCCTTCATGGCCTCGGGCGCGAGCGGGCACACGTCGGGGTCGCGCCCGGTGATCGCGCGAAATCGTGCAGCGTAGAGGTTGGAGACGAGCGCGCGGGCCGCGTCGTCGGGGTGGCCGAGGGCGGCCCACACGGCCACGAGGCGCCACGCGCACTGCGGCACCGCCTGCTGCGTGTGCGTGGGGTACTTCATGCACTGGCTCCGCCACGATTTGAGCGCGTTGGCGGCGTGGGCGGCGAGGGCCCACGGGGTCGCGCGCTCCGCCGCGGTGAGCGTGCGCCAGGCGTCGTTGTCGAGCGCGCGCGCCGCGACGGCGAGGGTCGCGCTGTCGGGCGTCAGGTCGATGAGCGGGCCGACGTCAGCTGCGTTCGCGCTGCCGGCGTTGTTGACCCACGCGTCGATGCGCCCGAACTCGGCCAGTGCAGCGCCCACGAGTGCGTCGATCTGCGTCGGGTCGGTGATGTCGGTG
>CAISKJ010000701.1 GCA_903885885.1 uncultured delta proteobacterium | reverse complement strand
CCGCGGTGCGCGCCGACCCGCCGGCGAGCGGCCCCGCGCGCGACGTCCACCTCCCGACCATTCGCCGCCGCAGGCTCCCCAACGGGCTCGAGCTCAACGCGGTGGAGTACCACACGCTCCCCGTGCTCCACGTTCGGCTCACGGTGCGCGCGGGCTCGGCGCACGACCCGGCGAACCTCCCCGGCCTCGCGTCGCTCACCGGCGACATGCTCAAAGAGGGCACGCGCGCGCACACGAGCGCGCAGCTCGCCGAGGCCATCGAGTTCGTGGGCGGCAGCCTCTCGGTGCTCACCAGCCCCGACGCCACCACCCTCTCCGTCTCGGTGCTCAAAGACCACGCCGACACGGCCCTCTCGCTCCTCGCCGAAGTGCTCACCCTGCCGACCTTTCCGCAGAGCGAGCTCGACAAGCTCAAGCGCCGCGAGACCGACCGCCTGCAGCGCAGCCAGAACGATCCCGGCTGGCTCTCGCGCCGCGCCTTCGCGCAGTCGGTCTACGGCCCGACGCACCCCTACGGCCGCGTCGACACCACCACCGAGGTGCTCGGGCGCATCACCCGCAACGACGTGGTGGGCTTTCACCGCGCGCGCTACGTGGGCAGCAACATGACGCTCGTCGTGGTGGGCGACCTCGACGCCGCCGCGCTCGACCCGATCGTCAACCGCACCCTCGGCCGCGTGCGCGCGGGCACGGTGCCCGCGACCACCTTCCCCGCCGTGGCCGACGCCGCCGCGCGCTCGGTGGTGCTCGTGCATCGCCCCAACTCGCCGCAGAGCGTGATCCGCATCGGCAACCCCGCGCTGCGCCGCCGCGACGACGACTTCGTGCCCCTCACGGTGGCCAACCACGTGCTCGGCGGCGGCGCCTCGTCGCGCCTCTTCATGGATCTTCGCGAGCTCCGCTCGCTCACCTACGGCGCCTACTCGCGCATCGCCGACACCGTCGACCTCGGCACCTGGGTGGCCGCGGGGCAGGTGCGCACGCCCGCCACCGGCGACGCGATGTACGCGTTCTTCCGGCACCTCGAGTGCGCGACCACGGCCGCGCCGCCCGACGCCGAGATGGCCCAGACGCGCTCGTACCTCATCGACAGCTTTCCCCTCTCGGTCGAGACGCCCGGCAACATCGCCGACCTCGTGGTGGGCCTGCGCCTCTTCGGTCTGCCCGACACCTGGTACGACAACTTTCGCACCCGCGTGCAGGGCGTCGACGCGCCCGCCGCGCTCGCCACGGCGCAGCGCTACATCCACCCCGACCGCGCCGCGGTGGTGGTCGTCGGCGACGCCGACGCGCGCGTCGAGGTGGGCGCCCCCTGCGCCGCCGCCGCCGCGCTCCCCGCCGACGCCACGCTCGGTCAGCAGCTCCAGGCCTGCACCGCGCGCCCCGCCGAAGGCGCACCCGCGGCCGCTCCGCGCGAGACCGTGGCGCTCAAAGAGATGCTCCGCCAGTTTGGCCCCGTGCGCGTCGTCAACCTCGACGGCTCGCTGCGCGAAGAGCTCGCCGCCACGCAGCTCGCCGCGCCCCCCGTGCACGCCCGCTGCGAAGAGCTCGCGGCCCCCGCGCTGCAGGCCATCTCGCACGTCGAGCCCGGCGCCCGCGCCCCCGCGCGCTGACGCCCCCTCCGCCGCCCGCGCCCACCCGCCATCCCCGCGGGTGAAGCGCGGGCCGCGCGCTCAGACCGGCGTCGGCCCCGGCGGCTGCGCCGTCGCGCGCGACACGGGAATCGTGCTCCGCTGAAACTCCATCACCAGGTGCTCCACGGCCTCGCGCTCGCGCGGGAGGAGCCCGTCGAATTTCACCCCGATGAGCCAGTACTCGTCAGAGAGCATGGGGCTCACCACGTGGCGGCCGTGGACCACCCGCGCGTGCCACGCCATGCCTGCGACGAGCGTCGGGAGCTCGACAAAGACCTCCGTCCCAGGGGCAATGTCCTCGTCGATGCAGAGACAGGCTCCCTCGAAGGAGAGGTCGCGCAGCTCGCCCTTGAACACCTGCTCGGGCGCGGCCTCGGGCACGGCCTCGGGCGCAGCCTCGGTCGCCGACGCCGGCGCGGATTCGGGCGCCGCCCCGTCGGGGTCGAGGCCCTCGGGGCTCGCGGCCGCCGCGGCGCCGTCGGCGGGCGGCGGAGGCGCGATGCGGAGCACCATGTAGGGCGCGACGGGAGGCTTCGCGCGAAAGGTCGCGCGGCGGTTGCGGGCGGCCCCCGCGTCGCCGGCGGACCCGCCGCCGGTGAGGCGTCGCCACGCGGCGCGGATGCGTCGCACCGCGTGCTCGCCCTCGTGGGGAGAGAAGGTGCGATCGTCGGGGAGCGCCAGGAGCTCCGTGGCGTCGGCGCTGGGCGCGCCGAGGGTCTGCAGGTCGAGGTGCCACGCGAGGTCGGTGTCGCGCGCGTCGCCCGACGGGACGAAGCGCATGCCGTCGGCCCCCAGGAGGAGCCAGCCCCACGCGGCGCTCACCGCGCTGTGGAGCATGCCGGGCGACGAGGCGTACACCTCGGGGAGCGCAGCCTCGTCGAGGCCGAGCTGCCGGGCCCAGTGGAGGAGCACCGCGTCGGCGCGCGTCACGGGCACCGCGCCCGAGCGCGTGGGGTCGTGCGGGCGCGTCTCGATCGACTGGCGCGCCGCCACGACGCCCTCGAAGCACGGCTCGAGGTCGCGACCGCCCAGCGTGAACGACTCGCCGCCCGCGCGCAGCACCATGCGCTTGTCGCCCGCGCCGCGGAGCTCGACGCACTCGATGGCGCGCAGCGGCACCTCCCACGCGTGCGCCACCCCGACGAGCTTCTCGAGCCAGCCGGTGGGCGCGAACGACACCCGCTCGGCCGCGATGCGCACCTCGCCGGAGACCGCCAGCGCGCCGCGAAAATGCAACATCGAAGAGTGTAACTGCGCCGCGCGCGTGGCCGGAAAGGCCGGCGTCTGCAAGGTTTTATCGATTCGGCCCATAACCCTCGAGCCAGTATTAGTAAGAGCCGCGTCGCGGCGTCAACGTTCGGGTTCGCTTTTGAGCGCCCGTTGTGCAGATAAAAACCGCCAGAATATCGGACACGCCTCTACCGACATCGCGCGCCGCGCACGCGGTGGAGCGGTGCGTGGCCCTGGTGATAGTTTTGCGCGATTACGACCATGAAATTTGAGCAGCTCGACCGCCGCATGCGCACCTACGAGACGGCCCACGACCACTGTGTTTTGCCTGGAATTCACATGGTCGCGCGCATCGACGGGCGTTCGTTCTCGCACCTCACCCGGGTCGCGCAGCGCTTCGACGCACCCTACGACGAGCGCTTTCGCGACTGCATGGTGGCCACCCTCGAGCACCTCATGAGCTGCGGCTTCTCGGTGCTCTATGGCTATACGCAGAGCGACGAGATGTCGCTGCTCTTTCGGCGCGACGAGGCCACCTTCGGGCGCAAGCTGCGCAAATATCTGTCGGTGCTCGCGGGCGAGGCGAGCGCGCGCTTCTCGCTGAGCCTCGGCGCCCCCGCGGCCTTCGACTGTCGCATCTCGCAGCTCCCCCGCGACGCCGACGTGGTCGATTATTTTCGCTGGCGCCACGAGGACGCGCACCGCAACGCCCTCAACGGCCACTGCTATTGGCTCCTGCGGCGTCAGGGGCTCGACGACGCCGCCGCCACGCGCGCCCTCAACGGGGTCTCCGTGGCCGAGCGCAATGAGCTCCTCTTTCGCAACGGGATCAATTTCAACGACGTTCCCGCGTGGCAGAAGCGCGGCATCGGCACCTACTGGGAAGACGTCGCCCACGAGGCCGTCGACCCGCGCACCGGCGCCGCCGTCACCACGACGCGCCGCGCCCTCACGGTGCAGCGCGAGCTCCCCATGAAGGAGCACTACGACGCCTTCGTGCGCGCCCTCGTCGAGCGCCAGTAACAGCCCCTACGGCGCCCCCGCGCAGCGCGCGAGGAGCTCGCCCGGCGTAAGCACCGCGAAGGCCAGCGTGGTCGGGTAGTGCTTCGTGTTGCCCGTCACCACCGCGTCGGCCGCGCCCGCGAGCGCCACCTCGACGAAGGCCGCGTCGTCGCGGTCGATGAGCGCGCCCTCGTACGCCGACGACACCGTCACCCGCTCGCTCCCGTCGAGCAGCACGGCGAGCAGGGCCTCGCGGCGCGCCGGGTCGATCGCGCGAAACTTCGGGCGCGCCAGCACCGCGCGGTACTCGTCTTCGATGCGGGCGTCGACGAGCACCCGCGCACCGGACGCGCGCATCGCCGCGAGGGCGAGCGCGGGCGTGCGGTCGGGGTTCAAGAGGGCCGAGACGATCACGTTGGTGTCGATCACGAGGCGCACGCGGCGACTGGTATCACGCGCTGGTGTGTTTCGCGGCACGATGTCGTAACGTGGCGCCCGCAACGACGCGGGACGTGCAAGCATGGAAGACCCCCACTGGCATCTCATCCGATCGTGGATGGACCAGGTCTCGGACGGCATTTTTGTCGCGGACGCTGCGGGCGTCTACCTCGACGTAAACCGCCGCGGGTGCGAGCTCCTCGGGCGCACCCGCGACGCGATCGTAGGGGCGCACCTGCGCGACATGATCGCGCCCGACGACCTCAGCGCGCGCCCCCTCGCCCTCGAGCGCGTCACCGAGGGCGGGGCGTTCATCTCCGAGCGGCGCATGCTCCGCGGCGACGGCTCCACCTTCGTGGCCGAGATCTCGACCACCCGCACCAACAACGGCCGCTACCTCGCCATCGTGCGCGACGTGACCGCGCGCCACGAGGCCGTCGAGGCCGCGCGCCGCGCCGAGGAGAGCTTCCGCGCCCTCCTCGACGTGCTGCCCGACGCCGTGGTGGTGCACCGCGAGGGGCGCATCGTGTACGCCAACTCCACCGCGGCCCGCGCGATGGGCTGCGCGAGCACCAGCGAGCTCGTGGGCTCGCCCATCATCGAGATCGTACACCCCGACGATCGTCCCATGGTGATCGAGCGCATCCGTACCATGTCGCGCACCGGCGTGGCGGCGGCGATGCAGCGCGAGCGCATCATGCGGCGCGACGGGACGTCGTTCGTGGCCGAGGTGGTCGCGCTGGCGCTGCGCTTCGACGGGCAGCCGTCGTTTCTCGCCATCGCGCGCGACGTCACCGAGCGCGAGCGCATGCAGGCGCGCCTCGCCCAGTCGGAGCGCCTCGCGAGCGTGGGGCTCCTCGCGGCGGGCGTCGCCCACGAGATCAACAACCCGCTCGCCTACGCGCTCCTCAACCTCGAGCGCGTGGCCGCCGAGGTGCGCGCCCCGGGCGGCCCGACGGGGCTCCAGAAGGGCGTCGACGACGCCATCGACGGCGCCCGCCGCGTGCAGCGCATCGTGCGCGACCTGCGCACCTTCGCGGGCTCGCTGCAGAACGAGGTGGTGCGCGTCGACGTGGTGGCCGCCGTCGACGCCGCGCTCAAGCTCGCCTCCAACGAGCTGCGCTTCCGCGCCACGGTGGTGTGTGAGGTGAGCGGGGTGCCGCGCGTGCGGGCCAACGAGGCGCGCCTCACGCAGGTGTTTCTCAACCTCTTGATGAACGCCGCGCACGCCATCCCCGAGGGCGACGCCGAGCGCCACGAGGTGCGCGTGCGCGTGCTCGCCGACGAGGCCGTGGTGCGCGTCGAGGTGCGCGACGACGGGGCGGGCATCGCGCCGGAGAACGTGGCGCGGCTCTTCGATCCCTTCTTCACGACGCGCGCGCCGGGGCAGGGCACGGGCCTCGGGCTGTCGATCTGCCACTCGATCGTGACCTCCTTCGGCGGGCGCATCGAGGTCGAGAGCGCCCCCGGCGCGGGGAGCACCTTCAGCGTCGTGCTGCCCGCCGTGACCACGGCGCCGTCGGACCCGTCGCCCGCCATCGAGGCGCGGGCCTCGTCGCCGCCCGCGCTGCGCCAGCGGCTCCTGCTGGTCGAAGACGAGCGCAACCTGCGCACGGTGCTCCAGTCGCTGCTGGCCGCGCGCTACGAGGTGGTCACCGCCGCGACGGGCCGCGAGGCGCAGAGCCTCCTCGCCGCCGACGCCGCGTGGGACGTGGTGCTCTGCGACCTCCTCATGCCCGAGGTCACCGGCATGGACCTCTACGCGTGGATGGAGGAGCACAGCCCCGCGCTCTGCGCCCGCGTGGTCTTCATGACGGGCGGGGCCTTCACCGAGCGCGCGCGCCGCGTGCTCGACCTCGCGCCGGGCCGCTGGATCGAGAAGCCCTTCGAGTTCGACGCCCTCGCCGACCTCCTCGAGCGCGTCGCGCCCTGGCAGTGAGCGCCCGCCGTCGGGCGCAGTTGCGGTAGGGTCGCGCGGCCGCCATGCGCATCCTGCTCCTTACGCCTCCGATGACCCAGCTCAACACCCCGTACCCGGCGACGGCGTACCTCACGGGCTTTCTCCGCGAACACGGCGGCCCCGACCTCGTGGTGACGCAGGCCGACCCCGCCATCGAGCTGTTCTTGAAGGTGTTCTCCCGCGACGGCCTGCGCGAGGCGCTCGCCGTGCTCACCGAGCGCGCCGAAGAGATGGGCGTCGGCGACGACTACGACGGAGTGCCCCCGCCCATCGCGCATTTCTTGAAGCACGGCGAGGCCTGCGTGGCCCTCGTCGAGCCCGTGCTTCGCTTTCTGCAGGGCCACGACCCGAGCCTCGCGCTGCGCATCGCCGGGGGAGCTTTTCTCCCCGAGGGTCCGCGCTTCGAGGCCCTGCGCGCGCAAGGCGACACCGCCACGTGGGCCTTCGGCGCCCTCGGCACCACCGACCGCGCGCGGCACCTCGCGAGCCTCTTCATCGACGACCTCGCCGACATGATTCGCGAGGGCATCGACCCGCGCTTCGAGCTCTCGCGCTACGGAGAGAAGCTGGCCGCGAGCGCGCCCACCTTCGACCCGCTCGAAGAGGCCCTCGACGACGAGCCCACCCTCGTCGACGAGGCCCTCGACGAGATCGCCCGCGCCCTCCTCGTCGAGCACGAGCCCGACCTCGTGGGGCTCACCGTGCCCTTTCCCGGCAACGTGTACGGCGCGTTTCGCATCGCGCGGGTGGTCAAAGAGGCGCTGCCCGACGCGAAGGTGGTGCTCGGCGGCGGGTACGTGAACACCGAGCTGCGCCAGCTCTCCGACCCGCGCGTGTTCGACTACTGCGACTACGTCACCCTCGACGACGGCGAGCGCCCGCTGCTCGCGCTCATCGACCACCTGCGCGACCCGTCGAAGCCCCTCTTGCGCACCTTCGTGCGAAGAGACGAGCGCGTGGTGTTCGAAACCACCGACACGCTCCACGACATCGCCCACCGCGACGCGGGCACGCCCACCTACGACGGGCTCCCCCTCGCCCGCTACGTGTCGCTCTTCGAGATGCTCAACCCCATGCACCGCCTGTGGGCCGACGGGCGCTGGAACAAGCTCACCATCGCCCACGGCTGCTACTGGAAGAAGTGCACCTTCTGCGACATCTCGCTCGACTACATCGGCCGCTACGACGGCGCGCCGGCCGACATCCTCGTCGACCGCATCGAGGCCCTCGTGCGCGAGACGGGGCAGACGGGCTTTCACTTCGTCGATGAGGCCGCGCCGCCGGCGGCCCTCAAGGCCGTGGCCGAGCGGCTCATCGCGCGCAACATCACCATCACGTGGTGGGGCAACATCCGCTTCGAAAAGACCTTCACCCCCGAGCTCACGGCGCTCCTCGCGCGCTCGGGCTGCGTGGCCATCAGCGGCGGCCTCGAGGTGGCCTCGGACCGGCTCTTGAAGCTCATGGAGAAGGGCGTCACCGTCGAGCAGGTGGCGCGCGTCACGCGGGCCTTCACCGACGCGGGCGTCCTCGTGCACGCGTACCTCATGTACGGCTTTCCCACGGAGACCACGCAGGAGACCGTCGACGCCCTCGAGCGCGTGCGCCAGCTCTTCGCCGAGGGGTGCCTGCACTCGGGCTTCTGGCACCGCTTCGCGGCCACCGCGCACAGCCCCATCGGCAAGCGCCCCGAGCTCTTCGGCATTCGCCTCGCGCGCGAGCCCGAGGTCACCTTCGCGCGCAACGAGGTGCCCTACACCGACCCCGTGGGCACCGACCACGACTGGCTCGGCGCAGGGCTCCGCAAGGCCCTCTACAACTACATGCTCGGCCTCGGCCTCGACGCCGACGTGCGCAGCTGGTTCGAAGACGAGCCGCGCCCCGCGCGGCGGGCGCCGGGCCGCGGGTTTCGTCGCAGCGCCGCGCGCCCCGCGCAGGCCCGCACCGTGCCCGCGCCGCAGGTTTCGCCCGACCTCGTGCGACGCGCGCTGCGCGGGTAAAATGTCGAAGCGCGCGGTTGACCACGCGCGAGCATGAGGGTCTTCTCTCGGCCATGAAGGGAACCCCCGACGCGCCCTCACCGCACGGTGAGGACGACGCGCGATCGTCGGTCGCCACGGGCGGCGATCCGTCGTTGAACTGGGTGCTCGAGCGCATCCACGACGCGGTGATCGCGTACGACCGCGACTGGCGCTTCGTGTACGTGAACCGCACCGGCGAGGCGCACCTGGGCCTGGCCCGCGCGGCGCTCCTCGGCGCCGTGCTGTGGGAGACCTTCCCCGCCCTGCGGGGCACCGAGCTCGAGCGCAAGCTCCGCGACGCCGCGCGCAGCGAGGCCCCCTCGGAGTTCGAAGTGCGAGGCCCCATGCAGGGGCGCGTGCTCGCCATTCGCGCGCACCCGTGGGAGGGCGGCCTCGTGTGCTGCTACAGCGACCTCACCGAGCAGCGCGCGGCCGAGGCCGAGCTGCGCGCGAGCGAAGAGAAGTACCGCTCGGTCTTCGAGAACAGCTTCGACGGCTTTCTCCTCACGCGCACCACGGGCGAGATTCTCACGGCCAACCCCGCCGCGTGTCGCATGCTGGGCCGCACCGAGGCCGAGATTCGCGCGGCCGGGCGCGCCGGCGTGGTCGACCTCACGGACCCGCGCCTCGGGCCGCTGCTCGCCGAGCGCGCCCGCACCGGACGGGCCCGCGGCGAGGTGCGCATGCGCCGCAAAGACGGCTCCACCTTCTCGGCCGCGCTCTCGTCCGCGGTGTTCACGGCCTCCGACGGGTCGAGCGTCACGAGCCTCTCCATCGTCGACCTCACCGAGTCGAGCGCGACCCTCAACGCCTCCCTCGACTACGAGAGCACCCTGCAGGCCCTCACGCGCCTCGTGGTGCCCGCGCGCGCCGACCTCTGCGCCGTCGACCTCGCCGAGGGCGACACCGT
>CAISKJ010000700.1 GCA_903885885.1 uncultured delta proteobacterium | reverse complement strand
TCGCGCGCGTCGACGCGGGCGTCGCGGCGCCTCGCGCGCCCGCGGCCGACCTGCGCGCGTGGCCCTTCGTCGAGCACGCGCGGCGCTTCTGCCTGCCCGACGTGCTCGCGCACACCGACTACCTCGCGAAGTGGGCGCCGCTCTTCCACGGCACGCTGGGCGCGGGCGAGCCGACGCCGCTCGTGCGACGCGTGGTGCCCTCGGCGACGGGCGCCAATCCCCCCACCGCCGACGATCAGCAGCGCCTCGTGGCGTGGCAGACGTCGCCGCGTAGCAGCCACGTGATGGACTGCGCGCTCCCCGTCGCCGACGCCGCGCGCGACGACCACCCGCTGCGCACCACCACGTACGCGATCTATCTCCCCGCCGACTACCTCGACCACCCGACGCGGCCGCGGCCCGTGCTCATGCTCGTGTCGGGCGGCAACGGCAACCGCACGCGGTGGTTCCTTACGCCTACGAGCGACCGGGGCACGATTCCTGGTACGGGAGGCCTCGTGGTGCGCAACCGCGTCGACGCGTGGAGCGCGGCGCACCCCGACGCCGCGCCGCCCATCGTGATCGGCCTCGACGGCTCGAGCTCACAGTTTCCCAACGGCATGTCGACCTTCATCGCGCGCGAGCTCCCCGAGCACGTGCTCGCGACGTACCTCCCGGGCCACACGCGCGGCGAGATCGCCTTCGGCGTCGAGAGCATCTCGTCGGGCGCCGTCGAGGTCGCGCGCGCGCTCCGCGTCGACGACCGCGCGTTCAACACGGTGGGCTTCCTCTGCCCCTACGTGCACCCCAACGGCGTTCACCTGCCGTCGACCTTCGGCCCCGTCGCGCACCGCGACGCGACCTTTCGCTCGCTCGGCGCCCAGCACCGCGCGGGCACCTTCGCGATGCGCTTCTCCGTCGGCGACAAAGACGACCACTACCCGCGCACCTGGGAGCTGTACCGCCACCTAGCCGACGCCGGGCTCTTCCCTCAGCCCGGCGCCGCGTCGCTCGAGCGCTGCGCCCGCGCCGACTGGCGCCCGAGCCCGGGGCACTGCTGGCAGGTGTGGCCCGGCTTTCACCTCTTGCCGGGTGAGTTTCACAACTATCACGCGCTGTTGCCCTCCTTCGGGCCACAGTTCGAGTGGCAGCTCGAGACGCTCGCAGCGATTCAGTCGCGGCTCGATGCGCGCCCCGCGCAACCCGCCGTCGCGGCCCCAGCGCGCGACGCGGGCGTGGCACCCGACGCGCGCTGACCGCTACGCCGGCAGGCTCACGAGCACCACGACGCCCCGCGCGGTGAGCAGCGCGAGGTGACGCCCCGCGCGGTCGAGCGCGACCACCCGATCGACGCGGCGCGAGGGCTCGTCGTCGTCGCCGTGCGCGATCGCCGCCGACAGGTCGACGAGAGTGCACGCCGAAACGGGTTCGCCGCGCACGCCGACGCGGGCCGTCGCAAGCGTCGCGCGGTCGGTGCCCTCATCGTGGGGCGCGAAGAACACGCGCGCGTCGCCGTCGTCGGCCTCGATCACAGCGAGCGCGGTCGCGCCCGCGAGGAGGGGCCAGGCCGCCCACGTCGCGCCGCCATCCACGGATACGTATCCGGGGCCCGCCAGGCACGCCACCACGCACACGTCCGAGGCGCGCGCGGCGCAGCGCACCGCCACGTCGTCAGGGAGCGTGAGCGTCGACCACGCACGGCCCCCATCCGACGACGCGCGCAGCGGCTCGCGCCGCCGTCCCGAGAGCACCGCAAGCACCCCGCCGCGCGCATCGACGGCGAGCGAGCGCACGTGCTCGCGCGCGAGCGTGGCGTCGAAGCGCGCGCCATCGTCGGCGGTGTGGAGCGTGCCGAGGGCGGTGAGCGCCCACACACGTCCGCCTTCCCGCGCGAGCAACACCGCGCCGGCCGCGCGCCCTTCATCGAGCGTCGCGACGCGGCGCCACGCGTCGCTCGAACGCGCGTTGCGCCACACGTCGCCCGAGAGCGCACCGATCCAGAGGGCGCCCGAAGCGTCTTCGAGCACCGAGGAGAAGAGCGCGTCGACCGCAACGCCATCGACGGCTTCGAAGAGCGCGTCGGCGTCGTCGAGCGCGCTCAGCGCAAGGGACGCGAGCGCGTCGCCCACGGCGAACACACGGTCGCGCCCGACAGCGATTCCTGCCACCGCGGCGACGAGCGACGACGGCCCGCCGAGCACGACGCGCACGGCGGCGCCTGCGCGCGAGGCGAGCGCGAAGGCCGCGAGGTCGGGGAGCTCGTCGTGCCCCTCGCCCACGTAGCGGTCCCCCTCGGGGTCGTCGTCGAGCGGGGGCAGCGCGTCGAGCTCGTCGGGCGCCTCGCCGTCGGGGCCTTCGAGGCCCTGGTCGTCGGCCACGAGCTCGCCGACCTCGTCGATCTCCGACCCGTCGTCGGGCTCGCGCGACTCGTCGTTCGTCCAAGCGCCGCGGTCGTCGGCGTCGATCTCGTCGGTGTCGTCGACGGTCTCATCGGGCCCGGCGGCGTCGTCGGCGACGGCGTCCGCAGGCGCGTCGAGCTCGTCGACGGTGAGCTCGTCGGCGGCGCTGTCGTCGAGCGAAGAGGTGTCGTCGAGGGGCGCGTCGAGGTCGCTCCCCACGTCGAGGCCAGGGTCGACGTCGTCGTCGCCGAGGGGCGGTAGCTCAGGGAGGTCGTGGTCGTCGTGCGTGCGTCGGCGGGGCAGTGCCATGAGGACCGCGGAGCCTATCACCGACTCCGGTTCTCAAAGCGCGCAACGCAGCGGCGCCGCGCGAGAGGATCTCAGGCGTACCTGGCGGCGAACGTCGAAACCACCGGCAGGCGCGGGGTCTCGCCCTTGTGGGCCTTGAGCGCGGTGAGAATCATGAACACGAGGCCGCCGAGGTACATCAGACCCGCGACGAGCGAGAGAATGGTGGCGAGCACGCCCACGATCGAACCAAGGATCGACCCGACGATCGTGATCACCGTGTAGACCAGCGAGATCGCGATCCAGCCGAAGAGCGCCTGGAACGAGAGGAAGCGCAGCCAGCGGTTCTGCGGCGTCTTCTCTTCCGCGAAGATCCACACGAGGCCCGCGGGGGTAATGTGCGCGAGCAGCGCCGCGAGGTTGTGATCGAGACCGGCGGTCTTGGTCTTCAGCCCCGGCTGGTAATGAATGTCTGCGCCACCGATCTGCCCCGCGAGGTTGCCGAGCGCGTTCTGCGCGTTGCCGCCGAAGCCGCCCTGCTGCGGCTGCGCGCCGAAGCCGCCCTGCTGCGGCTGCGCGCCGAAGCCACCATGCTGCGGCTGCGCGCCGAAGCCACCCTGCTGCGGCTGCGCGCCGAAGCCACCCTGCTGCGGCTGCGCGCCGAAGCCACCCTGCTGGGGAGGCTGACCG
>CAISKJ010000699.1 GCA_903885885.1 uncultured delta proteobacterium | reverse complement strand
TCTAGCTGGGGCGTATAGGTCACGGAAGAACCGTCAAAGCGTGTGGTATCGCGGGCAATGCTACTGCCCACCATGGAAAAAAGATCGTAATAGTAATAGGCAATGCAGAACTGGAAGCTGACCGAGAAGGCTACGGAGTAATAGGCGTAGCAGTTCTTGCACGCGAGCACGCCAGCGCCAAGGCCGGGCAGCATGTCGATGGTGGCCGTACTGGCCGCTGCGTTTGCCCCGGTGGCTCTACGCTGTGCGGCGGCGCCTGCACCCTGACGCAGTTCGACCGCAACAACTGCGGCGCCTGCGGCACCGTGTGCCCGGGCGGCCAGCGCTGCTTCAACGGCACCTGCCGCTGAGCCCTCTTCGCGCTCTGCCGCCGCGCGGTGTTCGCCGGCGGCGGAGCGACCTCCCTGTCAGCCTTGTGTCAGCTTAGGGGCAGCGGTCGCGCCACGTGAAGACGCGCTCGCTGCGCACGGGCCACGCCGCGCCGAAGCCGTAGCGGTTGCGGGCCTCGGAGCAGTCGGGGTAGCGCTCGACGGTGCCCCAGTCGCCGCGCGTGAACTTGTAGAAGAACCACTGCCCCCGCGGCACGCGCACGGTGCCCTCGGCGCGGCCCGTGCGGGCGTTCCACGCGAGGGGGGCGTGCGTCCACCCGTTGGCGCTGGTGGCCACGTAGATGGGCCGGTCGGGGGGCGTCCCGTCGGGCACCGTGACGTCGAGGGTGACGTCGACGTCGGGGCGCGCGTCGCGCAGCGCGGTGTCGTAGCGGGCCGTGAGCGGGAGCTCGGCGCGCGCGACGCCTCGCGCCGCGAGCGTTCGGTCGTTGGCGTCGTACCACCAGCCCGGCGCCGCGCCCTCGCGCCACGCGGCGTCGGAGAGGCGCGCGAGCGAACGCGCGCCGAGCGTGACCGCGGAGGGCTCGGCGTCGACACGGTGGACGCGCACCGTGAGCTGCTGCGCGAGGCGCGCGGGGTCGCCCGTGACGCGTGCCGAGAGGGTCATGGACTCGGCCGTGCGCGACGCCTCGAAGGTGACGCGGCCGCGCGGGGCGTCGGGCGCTCCGTCGGGGAGGTCGTCGACGAGCGTGATGCGCGTGGCGAGGACCGCGGGGTACACGTCGAGCTCGAGGGGCGCGGTGGCGGTCCACGGCGCCGCGTGCTGCTGCAGCGGACCGCGCGGGACGATCGCGCCCTCGCGCACGAAGGTGGGGAGCGCCGCGAGCGTGACGCCCACCTCGATGTCGGCGGGGCCCTCCCACACCGCGCCCGAGTCGATCTCGAACCATCGCCCGGGCGGGAGGTGGACGCGCCGCGTGGTGGCCCCTTCGGTGAGCACGGGGGCGACGAGGATCCACGCGCCGAGCATCGCCTCGTCGTCGACGGCGACCGCCGCGGTGTCGTCGGGAAACTCGTACGTGAGCGGCCGCAGCACGGGCGCGCCGGTGTCGCTCGCCTCGGCGAAGAGGCTTTCGAAATAGGGCATTCGGCGCATGCGCTCTTGAATCTGCGCGCGCGCGATGTCTTCGACCTCGGGCCCGAAGGCCCAGGGCTCTTGATCGGGCACGCCCTGGGTGACGTGGCCGCGAAAGAAGGGCGACACGGCGCCGAGCTGCATCCAGCGCGCGAAGAGCTCGGGGCTCGCGCGGCCCGAGTAGCCGCCCACGTCGCTGCCCACGAAGGGCACCCCCGAGAGGCCGAGGTTGAGCAGCGTGGGGAGCTGCTGACGGAGCGTGGGCCACGCGCTGGGTGCGTCGCCCGTCCACAGGGCCGCGTAGCGCTGGATGCCCGCGTAGCCCGCGCGCGTGAGCACGAAGGGGCGCTGCGAGGGGCTCGCGCGGAGGAGTCCCTCGCGCGTGGCGCGGGCCTCGTTGAGCGCGTAGACGTTGTGCGCCTCGGCCATGGTGGTGGGCTGTCCGTCGCCGTCGACGGGCGTGTCGTCGGGCACGCTGCCGCCGCCCGTCTCGGGGAACACGGTGGGCTCGTTCACGTCGAGCCAGATGCCCGCCACGCCGGTGCGCGCGAGGCCCGCCACGCGGTCGCCCCACCACGTTCGCGTGGCCCCGCGCGTGAAGTCGGGGAAGGCCGCGCGCCCCGGCCACACGGTGCCCGTGTACACGGCCCCGTCGCGCGATCGCAGCAGGTGGTCGTTGGCGAGCGCGTCGCGGTACACCTCCCACGCGTCGTCGACCTTGAGCCCGGGGTCGGCGATCACGACGGTGTGCACGTCGGCGGCGGAGAGGCGCGCGGTCATCGCCGCGGGGTTGGGGAAGGCGCGCGCGTCCCACGTGAAGGTGCGAAAGCCCTCCATGTGTTGAATGTCGAGCCACACCGCGTCGACGGGGATGCGCCGCGTACGAAACTCACCCGCGATGCGCTCGAGCGTGGCCGCGTCGCGGTAGCCCCAGCGGCACTGGTGGTACCCGAGGGCCCACCGCGGCGGCGTCGGCGCGCGCCCCGTGAGCCGCGTGTAGCGACGCAGCACGTCGGCCATGCGCGGGCCCGCGAACACGTACTGATCGATCACGCCCGCGGCGGCGGTGACGTCGACGCGCGCGGGGTCGCGCGAGGCCGCGCTCATCGCGAGCCTGTGCGCGTTGTCGGTGAACACGCCGTAGGCCGCGCCCTCGCGAACGCCGATGTACAAAGGGATCGACGCGTAGAGCGGGTCGGCCGTGGGCGCGATGCCACCGTAGCGGTTGTCGTAGGCGTCGGTGTTGTAGAACACCGCGCGGGTGCCCCGGCGCTCGAGGGGCCCGTTGCGCTCGCCGAAGCCGTAGAAGCGCTCGGTGCGCGGCGTCGCGCGCTCGACGTGAACGGCGCCGTCGGGGTCGCGGCTCCACCCCGCGGCGGCGCCGTCGTCGACGAGGGTGCGGCCCTCGCCGTCGACCACCTGCACGCGGCAGGTGTCGGCCTCGACGCGCAGCGTGAGCCCGTCGGCGCAGAGCGCGAGCCCCGCCGCGGTGGCCCCGGCGGTGACCTTCGTCGCGGGCGTGGCGTCGACGACGGCCCACGTGCGCGACGGCGTCGCGGGCGCGCCGCGCGGCAGGTAGCGCAGGCGCAGCGCGCCGTCGGCGAGGGCGGTGACGTAGAGGTCGACGCGGGCGCAGCGGGCGGTGAGCGTGGCGCCGTCGCGCGTGGCCCACGCGGGCAGCGGGGCGCCGCACGCAGACGCGACGTCGGCGGGCTCGGCGCGATCGACGCGCGCGGGTGTGTCTGTCGTGGGCGCGGCGTCGACGGCGACGGTGGCGTCGGGCGGTGCGGGCGCGCGCTCGGCGCAGGCGGCCGCGGCGACGCACGAGAGGAGCAGACGTCGGGTCGCGCGCATGACGGCGCCTCGCGGTCGAGAGGGGTTACGCGGACTGGATCTCGCGAACCACGCGGAGCGCCTCGCTCACGTGCGCGGTGGCGCGAATCTGCGAGTCGAAGGCGTGGCGCACCTTGCCCGCGCGGTCGATCACGAAGGTGACGCGGCCGGGCACGAGCCCGAGGAACGACGCCTTGACGCCGAAGGCCTTGCGCGCCGCGCCGCTCGGATCGGACAGGAGCGTGAAGGGGAGCTTGTGGCGCTCGACGAAGCGCGCGTGCGAGTCGCGGCCGTCGCTGCTGACGCCCACGACGTCGGCGCCGGCGTCGGTGAAGTCTTGATAGTGGTCGCGAAAGCTGCACGCCTCGGCGGTGCAGCCGGGCGTGTCGTCTTTGGGGTAGAAATAGAGCACGAGGGCGCGGGCGCTCGCGAGGTCGCGCACCTTGACGGGCTCGCCGTCGGGGCCTTCGAGGGTGACGTCGGGGATCGTATCGCCGTTCTTGAGCATGGGCTGCCTACGATGCTCGCACACCTCGCGCGGGTGCCGCGCCCCGAAGTGTCAGCGCCGCGGCGCGCGGGGCCGCTCGAGGAGCCACAGCTGCGTGCCCACCATCGCGGCGAGGGCGCGCGCATCGTTGGTGACCGTGAGGTCAGACATCTGCGAGAAGCGCCCCGCGAGGGCCGCGGGGGCCCAGCGGCGCCACGCGTTGCGCTCGCGCACCCACGCGCCCGAGCGCCCGGGCACGGCGGCCACGGCGCCGCTCTCGCTCACGGCCGCGCCCGCGGGAAAGCCCGCGCCGAGCGGCTCGTTGAGGGCCACGCGCACGGCCGGGGCGTTGGGGAGCACCTTGTAGAGCAGCCCGTGAACGGCCACGACGAGCGCGTCGCGCCCGTAGCCGAGCACCCTCGCCCGCGACGGCGCTACGCCGCCGATGGCCGCAGGGTCGCGCCCGCAGCGCTGCGTGAAGGCGAAGCTCGGCAGCGCCGGGAGCGCGTGCGCGGTGGCCCCCGCGGGCAGGGCGCTGGTGCGCTCGGTGATGACCGCGTCGAGGCAGCCCTCGTCGGTCGCGGGGCAGGTGACGACGGCGACGCCGGTGCAGGTCTCGACGAAGCCCGTGACGCGCGACGCGCCGTCGGGCGAGCGCGGGAGCACGTCGGTGGCCGCGCCGGGCGCGCCGGGCGTGACGGTGAGCGTGGCCACGTCGACGGTGCCCGCCGCGGGGCCGTGGAGGGTCACGCTGGCGACGGGCGCCGTGGGGCGGTTGAAGGTGAGCACGCCGCTGCGCGCGGGGGCGATGGCGTCGAGGGCGCCGCCCGCGAAGGGCCCCGGGCGCGCGGTGACGGCGCGGTCGGCGAGGGCCGCGCGGTCGATGTCGGCGAGCACGCGCTCGCTGGTGACGACGCCGAAATCGGTGGCGGTCTCGGCGGCGATCTGCGCCTCGGCCGCGGGCGTTTCACCGAGGTTGACGAGCGTGCGCGCGTAGAGCTCGGCGGCGGGCCCGGTGGGGGCGCCGGCGCATTCGAAGCCCGTGGCGCCGCGGAGGCGGATGCGCGCGAGGCTGCTCTCGGCGCAGAAGGCCCTGCGCAGGCGGAGGTAGTCGTCGAGGGTGGCGAGGGCGGTGACGGCGCCCGTACGGCCCGACGAGAGCGCTCTGCGCGCGTTGGCGACGTTGGCCTGGAGCGACGCGGCGGGCTCGGCGGTGTCGCGCGCGAGGGCGCCGGCGCGTTCGAAGAACGCCACGCGCGCCGAGGCCTGCGGGGCGACGCCGGGGGGGCCTGCGGAGAGCGCCGCGACGATCTCGTCGCGCCCGTCGCCGTCGAGGTCGACGCCCTCGAGGTGGAGCGCGAGCGCCGTGTCGGGGAGCGCGCCCGCGAGGAGCGTCGCGCGCTCTCGCACGCCGGGCGTCGACGAGAGCCCGAGGAGCATCTGCTCCTCGGCGATGGA
>CAISKJ010000698.1 GCA_903885885.1 uncultured delta proteobacterium | reverse complement strand
GTCAGTCGACGGCCACGGGCATGGGTCGCGGCAACGGCGCGGTGTGCACCGCGTCGGTCGAGTGCGCGAGCGGGTTCTGCGTGGGCGGCGTGTGTCAGCCGAGCGGGTCGGGCGTCGGGCGCCCCAACGGCGCGGTGTGCGCGACGGGCGCCGATTGCGCGAGCAGCTACTGCGTGAGCGGCGTGTGTCAGGCCACGGCGACGGGCATGGGCCGCGGCAACGGCGCGGGCTGCGCGGCGGGGTCGGAGTGCGCGAGCGGCTATTGTGTGGGCGGCGTGTGCGCGGTGTCGCCGGGCGGCGGCGGGCGCCCCGCCGGCGGGTCGTGCAGCTGGGACTACGAGTGCGCCAGCGCGCGCTGCGTCGACGGCGTGTGCCGACCGGGCGCCATGGACGGTGGCACGATGGACGCTTCCGGTGACACGGGCGGCGTCGACGCCGCGATCGACGGACCGCGCGCCGACGCGGTCGCCGACAGCGACGAGCTCAACCCCGACAGCACCGTGACGGGCGAGATCTGCTTCAACGGCTTCGACGACAACGGCAACGGCATGGTCGACGAGGGCTGCGAGTGCTTCGTGGGGCAGCGGCAGTTCTGCTACCCCGGCGACCCCTCGCAGGCCGGCATCGGCCCCTGCGCGTGGGGCACGCAGACCTGCGCGGGCGCGGGCGCCGTGGGCACCGTCGGCGCGTGGACGCCCTGCGCGGGCTTCGGTCGGCCCGAGGCCACCGACGTGTGCGGCGACGAGGTCGACAACAACTGCAACCGCGACGTCGACGACGGCTGCCCGTGCCCGACGCCGGGCGTCGCCCGCGGCTGCTACGCGGGTCCGGCGGGCACGCTCGGCGTGGGCGTGTGCCGCGCGGGCCGGCAGACGTGCTCGGCGGCGGGCACCTGGGGCATCTGCACGGAGCAGTTTCTGCCCGTGATCGAGCGCTGCGACCGCATCGACAACGACTGCGACGGCACCATCGACGAGGGCTGCAACTGCACCGTCGGCGAGGTTCGCGGCTGCTACCCCGGGCCCGCGGGCACGGCCGACGTCGGCGCCTGCGCGTCGGGCACGCAGCGCTGCCTCAGCAACCCCGACGGCACCTCGGACTGGGGCGCCTGCCGCGGCTTCGCGCTGCCGAGCCCCGTCGAGGCCTGCGACGGCCGCGACAACACCTGCAACGGCGCCATCGACGAGGGCTGCGCGTGCACCCCCGGCGCGACGCGCGGGTGCTTCGAAGGGCCCGCCTCGGCGCTGGGCGTGGGCGCCTGCCACGCGGGCGTGCTCACCTGCATCGAGAGCGGGCGGTGGAGCGCGTGCGCGGGCGCGGTCAACCCCACGGCGGAGTCGTGCAACGGCGCCGACGACGACTGCGACGGCGCCATCGACGCCGACTGGTGCGTGTGCCCCGAGGGGCAGACGCTGGTGTACCACCGCCGCGATTTTCACATGCGCGGCGACCGCTCGATGGTGAGCCCGGGCGACAACATGCCCACGCTGCTGCCCCTGTGCGAGGCGATGCGTTGCCCGCGCAGCCAGGTGGCCGTCGAGGTGCGTCCCGACGTGTACCGCTGCGTGCCGCCGCCCCTCGGGTGCCCGGTGGACATGTACCCGTACTTCACGCAGGGCGGCACGTGGCGCTGCGAGCGCGGCTGCGAGGTGGTGGTCACCTACGGCTTCCTCTACGACGGGCTCATCGTGTGCGCCGAGCGCCCCGGCGTGACGTGCCCCCGCGGGATGACCCCGCACTACGCGTTCGAGTCCGAGGTGTGGGAGTGCCGCCCCATGTGTG
>CAISKJ010000697.1 GCA_903885885.1 uncultured delta proteobacterium | reverse complement strand
GCGCGCGCCGCACGCCCGCGAGTCGGCCGCGGCGCAGGCCCATCTCCTCGCGACGCAGTCGGAGCTCGCGCTGCTGCGCGCCCACGCCGCGCGCCTCGAGGGCACCCTGCGCGAGGCCGCCCTCGACCTGCAGCGCAACCTCGAGACCCTCGGCGGCTCGGCCGCGGCCCTGGCCGAGCGCGACCCCGAAGCGTCCGTCGTGCAGTCGGGCGTGCAGACCGCCCTCGACCGCGTGGTGCTCCTGCTCCAGGAGGCCAGCGTGTCGGCCTACGAGACCTCGCAGAGCCACGTGGGGCCGCGGGTGCACTCCGAAGAGCCCGACGCGATGGACGCGCTCATCGCCTACGGCGCCTCGCCCGAGATGCGCCCGGCCTCCGACGCGCGCACCATCCCGCCCGACGCCGACCCCGACGAGGCCGTGATCCCCCTCGCCGAGACCCTCTGAGCGACGCGCCGTGTCCGACCCTCGCAGCCTCACCGAGCGGGTGCGCGCGCGGGCCGAGGCCTACGGCTTTCACCGCGTGGGCTTCGCGCGCGCGGCGCCCCTCGACGACGACCACGCCCGCTACGAGCACTGGCTCGCCGAGGGCCACCACGGCGCGATGGGGTGGCTCGCCGAAGACCGCGAGGCGCGCCGCGACGTGGGCCACGCGGGCAGTCTCGTGGGCGCGCGCAGCGTGGTGGTGTGCGCGCTCTCGTACCACCGCGGCGACGAGCCGTCGCCCATGCCCGGCGCCACCGTGGCCCGCTACGCCCGCGGGCGCGACTATCACAACTTTCTCCGCAAGCGCCTGCGCAAGCTCGCCGCGTGGATGCGCGCCGAGCTCGGCGCCGAGGCGCGGCCCCTCGTCGACACGGCCCCGGTGCTCGAGCGCGCGTGGGCGCGGCGCGCGGGGGTGGGCTTCGTGGGTCGCAACGGCTGCATCATCGCGCCAGGGCTGGGCTCGTACCTCCTCCTCGGCGAGGTGGTGACCGACCTCGACCTCGACGCCGACGCGCCCATCGAGCAACGCTGCGGGAGCTGCACGCGCTGCCTCGACCTGTGCCCACGGAGGCCTTCACGGCCCCCATGGTGCTCGACGCGCGGCGCTGCCTCTCGTACCTCACCATCGAGCAGCCGGGGCCCATTCCCGAGGCCTTTCGCGCCCCGTTGGGCGATCGCATCTTCGGCTGTGACACCTGTCAGGACGTGTGCCCGTTCAACCGTACGGGCGCTCCATCGCCCGAGAGCACCCGCGATTTTGCGACCGACGGGCGCTGGGCGTCGGTGACCCCGGAGGCCCTCGTGGCGATGGCGCCCGACGACTACGCGCGCCTCGCGGAGGGCACGCCCCTCGCGCGTCCGGGGGCTGCGGGCATGGCCCGCAACGCCGCCGTGGTGCTGGGCAACACGGGCGCGCGGAGGCACCTCCCGGTGCTGCGCGAGGCCGCGGCGGGGCCCGCGAGCGAGGCCGTGCGCGAGGCCGCGGCGTGGGCGGTGGGCGCGCTCGAGGCGCGCGAGCCCGACGCCGGCTGAGCGGTCAGGCTGTGGGGCCGTGCGAGGCGAGGCCGCCCTTGCGGCCGGCGGTGCGGGCGCTCTCGCTGGTCCACTCGTGGCCGGTGCCCTTCTCGTGCGAGGCGCGGCCGCCCTTGCGCGCGATCTCCTTCTGCTTGTCGGGGCTCATCGCGGCGAAGCCCCGGCGGGCCTTCTTGCGCGGCGCCGCCGACGTGCTCGCCATCGCGGGAACGACCTCGGTGTCTTGTCGCGCCGACGCCGCGGCGGGCATCATCGACTGGCTGGTGCTCTGGCTCATGAAAACTCTCCTTCTGTTTCGCGCAGCGGGCGCGAGACGCGTCGGGGCACGATCACGGGCGCGGGGGAGCGCTCGCCCAGGACGCGCGCCCCCCTCTCCGGCGGTGAGGGATGCGCGGCGCGTGGGCCTCGCGTGAGCGCTCGCACCGATCGTGCTGCCGTCTCGTTCTTTTGTATCGGCGCGGCCCCGCGGAGCCTTTAGCCGATCGGTCGTTTTTTCGTGCGATGGCCGCAGAAAACGTCAGACCGACGCGCGCGGCTCACTCAGGGCGCGGCGACCTTGCGGCGCGCGAGGTCGGCCGCGCCCGCGACGCCCGCCGTGGGGCCCAGCGCGCTCTCGACGATGCGCACGGATTTTCGCAAGAACGGGTGGCTCGCGTAGTCGATGCCTTCGCGCACGGCGTCGCGCACATACTGGCTCGCGAACCACACGCCGCCGCCGAGGAGGAGCACGTCGGGGTTGAGCACGTTGATCACCGCGCCGAGCGAGCGCCCGAGGAGGTCGCCGCCCTGCTCGAGGAGCACGCGCGCGTCGGGGTCGCCGTGCATCGCCGCGCGCTCGAGGTCGAGCGCGGTCACGTCGCCCGCGCCCGTGATGCTCTTCAAGCGGCCCTTCGCGCGGAGCTCGGCGGCCCGGCGCGCGAGGGCGCCGCCGCCCACGTAGGCCTCGAGGCACCCGCGACGCCCGCAGCCGCAGAGGGGGCCGTCGTCGGGGCCGCTCTTCACGTGGCCGATCTCGCCGCCGAAGCCGCGCGCGCCCGTCCAGAGGGTGGAGCCCGCCACGATGGCCGACCCGACGCCGGTGCCGAGAAACACCACGAGCAGCGTGTCGGCGCCGACGCCCGCGCCGAAGCGGTACTCGCCCCACGCGATGGCCTTCAAATCGTTGTGCACCACCACGGGCACGCCGAGCCTGCGCTCGAGGAGCTCGCCGAAGGGCACGTCGACCCACCCGAGGTTGGGGGCGCGCGCCACGAAGCCCGTGGCCTTCTCGACCCACGCGGCCACGCCGATGCCGACGGCGTCGACCTTCACCCCGCAGGCTACCGCCTCGACGGCGCGCACGATGGCCTCGATGGCGTCGACGGGGTTGCGCAGCCCGCCGTGTTCGAAGCTCCGCGTCGACGACATCTTGCCGTCGGGCGCCACGAGGCCCGCGCGCAGCCCCGTGCCCCCGAGGTCGATGCCGACGACGACGCTCACGCCGACTCGCGGGCCCGCTGAACGACCGCCTCGACCTCGGCGCGGAGCGCGTCGCGCCGCGCCTCGCTCACGGCTTCGAAGCGCAGCACGAGCACCGCTTGCGTGTTGGAAGCGCGCACGAGGCCCCAGCCGTCGCCGAAGTTGATGCGCGCGCCGTCGACGTCGGCCACCGCGTGCGTCGCCTGGTAGTGCGCGAGCACCTGCTCCACCACCTTGAACTTGATGGCGTCGGGGCAGGGCACACGAATCTCGGGCGTCACGAAGGTGGGCGGCAGATCCGCGAGCATTTCACCGAGGCCCTGCTCCGACGTCGAGAGGATCTCGAGCAGGCGCAGCGAGGCGTAGATGGCGTCGTCGTAGCCGAAGTACCGATCGGCGAAGAAGAGGTGCCCCGACATCTCGCCCGCGAGGAGCGCGTGCTCCTCTTTCATCTTCGCCTTGATGAGCGAGTGGCCCGTCTTCCACATAATGGGGCGGCCGCCGTGCTTCGCGATGTCGTCGTAGAGCGTCTGCGAGCACTTGACCTCGCCCAGAATGGCCGCGCCCGGGTGCCGCGCGAGCACCGAGCGCCCGAAGGCCACGAGGAGCTTGTCGCCCCACACGATCTCGCCGCGCGCGTCGACCGCGCCGAGGCGGTCGGCGTCGCCGTCGTACGCGATGCCCACGTCGGCGCCGGTGCGACGCACCGTCTCGACGAGCTCGGCCACGTTCTCGGGCAGCGTGGGGTCGGGGTGGTGGTTGGGGAAGCGCCCGTCCATGTCGCAGTAGAGGGCCACCGGGTCGAGGCCGAGGGCGCGCATCACCGCAAGGCCCAGGGGGCCGCCGGCGCCGTTGCCCGCGTCGAGCACCACCTTGAGGTCGGTGCGCCCGAGGCGCACGTTGCCCTTCATCCACGCGACGTAGCGGTCGCCCACGGTGATGTCTTCGACGTACCCGCCGGGGATGAGCGCGAAGTCGCGGCGCTCGATGCGGGCCGCGAGGGCGCGGATCTCGTCGCCGTGGAGCGTCCCTTTGCCCACGAGAATCTTGAAGCCGTTGTCTTCGGGCGGGTTGTGGCTCCCGGTGACCATCACGCCGCCGTCGGCGTCGAGGTGGTTCACGGCGAAGTAGAGCAGCGGCGTGGGCCCCACCTCGATCTGCACCACGTGGCGCCCCGTCTCGACGAGGCCCTCGACGAGGGCGGCGCGCAGGCGCTCGGACGAGACGCGGCAGTCGCGGCCCACCATGATCCGGCGCTTGCCCCGCTCGGCCATCACCGTGCCGAGGGCGCGCCCGAGGTCGCGCACCAGGTCGTCGGAGAGGTCGCGGTCGGCCTCGCCGCGGATGTCGTACTCGCGAAAGATCTGGGTGTTCATCGTTTCGTTCCTGTAGCGGTCAGAGCACGTCGCCGCGGCCCTGGAGGGCGAGGGCGTCGACGGCCTTCTTCACGTCTTGCGCGCGGTCGCGCGGCACCACGAGCAGGGCGTCGGGCGTGTCGACCACGACGAGGTCGCGCACGCCCACGAGCGCCACGACCTTGCCCGCGGGGGCCATCACCATGTTGCCCTCGGCGTCGCAGAGCACCGCCGCGTCGGCCCGCACCACGTTGCTCGCCGCGTCGCGCGCGCCGAGCTCCCACGAGGCCTGCCAGCTGCCGACGTCGCTCCACCCGCAGTCGACGGGCACCACGGCGACCTCGTGCACCTTCTCCATCACCCCGTAGTCGACCGACACGCTCGGCAGGAGGGGATAGCGCGCCGCCACCTCGCGCGCCTCGTCGCCCGGCACGCGCAGCGCCGCCGCGTCGAAGGCCGCGATCGCCTGCGAGATCGAGGGCAGGAGGTTGGCCACGGCCTCGCGCATCACGTCGGCGCGAAACACGAAGATCCCCGCGTTCCACAGGTGGGCGCCGCCGTCGAAGAAGGTCTGCGCGCGGGGCGCGTCGGGCTTCTCGACGAAGGCTCGCACGCGCAACACGCCTTCGGGCGCGTCGGGCATCGCGTCACCCACGTGGAGGTAGCCGTAGCCCGTCTCGGGGCGCGACGGCCGAATGCCCAGGGTGACGATGGCGCCCGTCTCGGCGGCGCGCACGGCCGTCTCGAGGGCGCGCACGAACGCGGGCTCATCGGCGATGTAGGCGTCGGCGGCGAGCACCACGATGACCGCGCGCGGGTCGCGGCGCTGCACCGTGGCCGTCGCCCACGCCACGCAGGGGGCCGTGTTGCGCCCCGCGGGCTCGAGCAGGAGGTTCTCTTCGGGCAGGTCGGGCAGGGCCGTGCGCGTGGCCTCGGCGAGGTCGGCGCGGGTCACCACCAGCACGTTCTCGATGGGCGAGAGCGACTCGACGCGGCGCGCGGTGGCCGTGATCATCGGGGTGCTCCCGTCGCCCGCGAGCGCCAGAAACTGCTTCGGGTGGAGCTTGCGTGAGAGAGGCCAGAAGCGGGTGCCCGACCCGCCCGCCATGATCACCGTGTACACCGTCGTCATCGCACACCTCGCGGCGCCGAAGCCTCTAACACGCCCCGCGCGCCGTAGGGAACTCCCGCGGTTTTGTTGCCTTCCCCGCGGCCCTGAATAGTGTGCGCTCAGGCGATGTTCCGCGAACCCCTCCGACCCGTGATCGTGCGCAGCGTGCTGTGTTTTTCGGCCCTCGCGGCCGCCTGCAACGCGCGCCCCACGCACGAGGTGATCGCGGTGACCGACCTCACGCCCCGCCAGGTCGAGGCGGGCGACCGGATGGTGATCCACGGTAGTGGTTTTCCCCTCGCGGCCGACATTCGTCGGGTGACGGTGCGCCTCACGGGCTCGCTCGCGCGCCCGGGCTTGCCCGCGTGCCCCCGCGCGGTGACCGTTTCGCTCGCCGACCCGACGGACCCCGGCGCCGTCACCGACCCCATCACGGGCATCTCGCGCGAGCCCCTCTACGCCGCGGCCAACACCCACGCGCTGCGCGTCGAGGCGGGCAACCGCATCGAGTTCACCGTCACCGACGACGTGCTGCGCGCCCTCACCACGTGCCCCGGCGAGCACGCCTCGGCGCCGGCCCCGCACGCCACGGTCTCCCTCTCGGGCCCGCATGCGGGTGTGTTCGTCGAGGTCGAGACGGTGCTCGGCACCACCCTCTCGGCGGCCCGTCCCCTGCGCGGTCCGCGCGTCGACGTGCTCACCCCGTGGGGCCGCACGCTCGACGCGCAGCGGTCGGCGCAGGCCGAGGCCGAGCGCGCGCTCGCCTTCATGGGGCTCACCCTCGGGTCGTCGCACCCGCCCGACGGGGGGCTGCAGGTCGAGCGCGTGGCGCCGGGATCACCCGCCGACGAGGCCGGCCTCGCCGACGGCGACGTGATCGAGCGCATCGACGGCGCCTCGCTGCTGGGCGTGAGTGATTTTCGCCCCGCGCCGGGCGCCGAGCTCGCGACCCTCGCGGTGCGCCGCGACGCCACCCTCGAGGAGCGCGCCGTGCACGTGGCGGCCTTCACCCGGAGCGTCCCCGTCGATGTGGTGGCCACGGCCGTCGCGCTGCTCGTGGGCCTCGCGGTGGTGGCCTTCGGCATGTCTCCGCGGCGCGGCGTTCTGCACTGGGCCCTCGCGCGCTTCGCGCCCCTCCGCAAGACCTCGCCCGCGACCTTCGAAGGCACGCGCGCGCAGCGCCTCGTCGCGCAGGTGCGCGCCGCGGTGACGGTCGACGCCGAGGCCACCGCGCTCGCCTTCGCGGCCCTCGCCACGATGGCGCTCGCGCTGCCCTTCGGCCCGTCGCTCTTCGCGCTCGACGGCGACCTCGCGCGGGCGCACCTCGCCGCGGTCGCCGCCACGCTGATCGTGGCCGTGCTCTCGGCGCGCGCGACGATGGCCGTGCCCACCGCGGCGGGCGTGCTGCGCGCGCTCGCGCGGCGCCTCGCG
>CAISKJ010000696.1 GCA_903885885.1 uncultured delta proteobacterium | reverse complement strand
GCCGCTGCGCCCGACGACGCCGCTGCGCCCGACGACGCGGGCGAGGCGCCCCCCGACGCGTGAGCCTCGCGCGGCGCTCGTCGCAATCGCGCGGGCGTTCTGTTACCACCGTGCGCCCACGATGAATGCACGACTCGCAACGTGTTCCCTCGCGGCGCTCGCGCTCTTCGCGCAGGCGTCTGTCGCGCTCGCGCAGCCCGCCGGGCGACGGGCCCCGCAGCCCGCCGCGCCCGCTGCGCCCGCTGCGCCTGCCGCGCCCGTCGACGAGGTCGAGGCCGAGCACCTGCGGGGCCTCGAGCTCCGTCGCCAGCACCGCGACGGCGAGGCCCGCGACCTCTTTCGCGCCCTCTTCGAGCGCACCCACGAGGCCCGCGCCCTCGCGTGGCTCGCGGGCGCCGAGGGCGCGCTCGGCGAGTGGGTGAGCGCCGAGGCCCACCTCGCGACGGCCCTCGAGAACACCACCGACCCGTGGATCAACCAGCTCCGCGACGACCTCACCGCCGACCTCGCGGGCTTTCGTCAGCGCCTCGGGCTCCTCGAGGTGCTCTCGACCACGCCGGGCGCCGCGGTGCTCCTCGCGGGCGTCACCACCCCCATTCCGATGCAGCGCCCGATGACGGTGCGCGCCGGCGCGACCACCTTCGAGGTGCGCGCCGAGGGGTATCTCCCGGAGGTGCGCACCGTCGAGGTGCCCGGCGGCATGCGCTCTCCCACCCGCGAGACGGTGAACCTCACCGCGCGCCCCGCGCCCGTCGCCGACGCGACGCATGCGCTGATGCAGCCGCCTCCGCCCGCAGAGGCCGCGTCGATCTCGCCGGTGCGCATCGTCGGCGCCGCGCTCCTCGGGCTCGGCGCCGTCGGCGTGGGCCTCGGCATCTACGGGCTCGTCGATTACAACAAGCAGCACAACAACTACGTCGAGTCGGGCTGCGACGTGGCCGCTCCGCCCGCCGACTGCGCCGGCGCCGACAACGGCAGCACGGGCTTCGCGCTCGGCGTCACGGGCCTGGCGGCGGGCGGCGCCTTCGTGGCCGGCGGCCTCACGATGCTGCTCATTCCGCTGCGCGCCACGCGGCGCGCGGTGAGCCTCGGCGGCGGCCCCGGCGACCTCGGCTTCTCACTGCGCGGCTCTTTCTAAACCGCTTCGAGGCGCACGGGCTCTTCGTAGAGGGCCGCCCCCTCGCCCGCGTCGGTGAGCCGCGCCTGCGTGATGGCGTTGGCGCAGCGGCCGCGCGCGAGGCTCCCGCCCTTGGGCACGAGCACCACGTCGCGGCGCTGCGAGGCGTCGTGGCGCACCGTCACGGTCATCGCGCCGAGGGCGCTGCGCAGCGTGGCGAGGGCTCCGTCGGCGAAGCCCGCCGCGCTGTCGGGGTGAACGCGCGCGTCGACGTACGCGTCGGGCTCCGACGGCGACCACTGCGACGACTGCGACGCCGGCGTCGAGAGCGCGTGGAGCAGCAGCGGAAAGGCCTCGGCCGTCGGCGCGGGCGCGATGGGCGCGTCGGTCATGAGCTTCGCGCGGCCCGTGTCGGTGGCGAACACGCGGCCTTCGAAGGCCACCTTCGGGGCGCGCGGGTTGCGCACGGGCGCGCGCTCCACGTCGTCGAGCGACACCGCCGTGAGCATGCGCGCCTTCCAGCTCCGCGCGTCGCCCGCGAAG
>CAISKJ010000695.1 GCA_903885885.1 uncultured delta proteobacterium | reverse complement strand
GGCGCTGCCCCCCGCGGCCGCCGACGCTGTGCGCGTGCTCTACCTCGACGTCGCCCGCGGGTGTGCGGTCGCATCGTTCCCGGCGCGCGTGCTCGGGCGCGGTACGGGCCTCGACGGCGCCAGGGGTGACGCATGAACGCCAACCGCCCCGACGGCCCGCACAACGCGCCCCCGATCTCGAGACCGGGCAACGACGCCCGCCCGCCCGCCGCGCGCCCTGGTGAGCCCCCTCGTGTGCCCGCTGGCCAGGGGGGGAGGTTCGCTCCGCCGCGCGGCCCTGAGCCCCTCGACGTGGTGGCCCTCCGCGCTCGAGCTGCGACCGCGGCCGCGGCCGCCGTCACCCACCAGCGCGGCGCCTCGACGGCCGAAGCCCCCGACCCCGGCACCGTGCTCGCGAGCATCGCGCGCCCCGACGGGACACAGCTCCGCGTGAGCGCGCACACGTACGAGGGGAGGCCCTTCGTGCGCGTCGCGCCGTGGGCCTCGCGCGACAACGGGGCGACGTGGTGGCCCGTGAAGGGGAAGGGCGCGAGCGTGAAGGTGCGCGAGCTCGCGGCCGTCGCCGCGGCGCTGTTGGACGCAATCGACGTGGTGGGCAACGACGGCCCGTCGAAGCCTCAACGCGAGGTGCGTTGACGCGAGGAAACCGCACGGAAAACCGCACACGCGTAACGTGCTCGGATGCATACGCGCATATGCGAACGGTTACGTTCTGTTACCCATTACACACGCAATACGCTTGCTAGAAGGCCTTTCAGCGAAACGCGGTGACTCCCGATAGCCGCAGCTAACGAGGAAGGTTCCTGCGAAACACCTTGTACCGCGGCGTTTTCGAGTGACAGTTGTTGTGCGTTCTAAGTCGCGACAGGTAAGGTACAAGCCATGAGGCACACCCACCCGAAGAGAACTCAGGCGCGCCCGAAAGCGTGTCTCGTTCTCCCCTCCGATACGCTCGCGGCCCTCCGCGCGCGGGTCGACGCCACCAGCGCGCGCGCCGTCGCGCGTGACCTCGCGGTCTCCGACGCCCTGGTGCGTCGCGTGCTCGCGGGCGAACCCATCCTCCCCGCGATGCACCGGCTTCTGTCGTTGCAGCTCGCGGGCAACCACAACGACGCCGCGGCGACGTGCGCGGCATGAGTCACTCGCGCGGGCACACCGACGCCCTCACCTTTCGCGTTTCCTTGGCCGGGAGCGTTGCGAAGGGCGGAGACGTTGGGGCGCGCGCAGTGACCGGAAACGACAATGACTGTATCACCGCTCGCGCCCGAAGGCGCAAACGATGGGGCCGCGCTCGCGCCCCTGCATTCTCACACCGTTGCATTTGGAGTCAACACACGTCGCATCATGGCGGGCTCGCTCACGGCGGAGGCCCTTCCGGCTTCTGACACGAGCCCCCTCGACGCGGCGCGCCTCTACATCGCGGCGGGGCTCGTGGTGGCTCCATGCTGCGCGCTCGCGCCTGGTGATCCGCCGCAGTGCACGGCGGAGCGTGCTGGATACAGCGCCCACAAGGGTCACGGCACCCCGGACAAGCGCGGCAAGGTCGCGGCGGGAAAGCAGCCGCTCCGCGCGTGGAAGGGCATCACGTCGACGGCCCTCGACGATGCGCGGCGCTGGTGGAGTCACGCGGCCCCGCACGGCCCCAACTTCGCGTTGCTCATTCAGGGCGGGTTCCTGGCAATCGACGTCGACGGCCCCGCGGGTGAAGCGTCGCTCGCGGCCGCCGTCGACGTGCTCGGGCCGCTCCCCTCGACGTTGGAGAACGTGACCGGGCGCACCGACGGCGGGCGACACCTGCTCTTCGCGGTGCCCGCCGACGCCAGCGCCCTCGACGTCGAGGCCCTCACGAAGTCCGTGGCGGGTATGCACCTCGACGGCGCGCGCTTCGTAGCGGGCGGAGAGAGCTCGGGCCTTGACCTGCGCGCGGGCGACCTCGACGCACCGCGGAGCTACATCATGGTCGCGCCCTCGGTTCACGCATCGGGCGCGCGCTACCAGTGGAAGCCGGGCCGCGTTCTCGCAGAGATGCCCCGGCGCTGGTGGGATGCGCTCCCGCGGAGCAGCTCGGGCCCGAAGCCCCCGACGGGTGCCGCGCTCCCCCTCGACGCGCGGCCCGGTGTGGTGGCCGCGAACACGACGGAGCGCCCCTCCGCGCGCGTGCCGCGGAGCAGCTCGGGCACGCTGGTAGAGGTGCCCCCTCCTCCCCCTGGCCAGCGCCAACAGGAGCCCCGCTCCGCCGACCCCGTGAAGCGCAACCGCGCCGCATTCGAGGCCGCGTTTCCAGCCCTCTGCGCGGAGGTGCGCGACGCCCCCGACGGAGCGCAGAACCCCACGTTGAACGCCAACACGCTGCGCGCGTGCCGCATGGCGCTCGCGGCGGGCGTCGACCTCGACGCGGTGTGTGCGGGCATGGTCGCCGCGGGCCTCGACGGGAACCACCCCGAAGGCGCGACGCGGGCGACAGTGGCCAGCGCGCGCGCCGCGGCGGAGCAGCTCGGGCCCGCGACGCTTCGTGAGCGCCCGCCGCGCACCTCGACGCGCGCGAGCTCGCGGGCCTCGACGGCAACCACCAGCGCCGACGACGGCGCGCCCGATGACGTCGAGGGCGATGACGGATCCGAAGGGAGCTCGGGCCTCCCCGTGGTGCTCACGGGCCCCGACGTCGCCCGCGTCGCCGATGACGCCGTGCGCGCGCTCGCGCGTCACCCCGACGCCTACCAGCGCACGGGCGTTGGCTTGGTGCGGCTCATCGAAGCCGTTGAACCCGAGAGCACCACGGAGCAGCAACGCCAGCGCCTCCCGCCCGCGGGTTCTCTGGTGATCGAAGCCGCGCCCCCTCCGACCGTGACGGAGTGGTTGTCGACCGTGTGCGAGTTCCGCGCGCGTGATGCTCGGGTGAAGCGCGGCGACGGGACGCGGTGGATTCAACCGCCCGGGCCCGTGGTGGCCGTGGTGTGCGCGCGCAAGGTGTACCCCCGCGAGCTGCGGCCCCTGGTGGGCATCATCGAAGCGCCCGCCCTCCGCCGTGACGGGTCGTGCATCACGGCGCCAG
>CAISKJ010000694.1 GCA_903885885.1 uncultured delta proteobacterium | reverse complement strand
CGATCTGCGCCTCGGGCGCGTGCACCACCCGCCCTATCCCTTGCAGACCGCAGAGGTGATCGATTGGGACGAGTCGCTGCTCGTGGCCGCGGGCATCGCGCGCCCTGCCGGCGCGCCGATCGCGCACTTCGCGTCGGGCGTCGACGTCGAGGTGTTCAGCCTCGACCCGCTGCGCCCGTGAAGCGGTTCACGCGCCCGCGGTGACCCAGCGCGCCACGGCCTCGCGCGTGGCGCCGAGGTGGTGCGCGGCGAGCCACGACGTGTCGTGCGACCAGAGCGTGGGGTGCTGCGCGAGGGTGCTCAGCGCGAGGTGCTGTTCGAGCGTGAGGCCCTCGGTCGCGGGGGTGGCGCCCGCGAAGGCCACGGTGAGCATCGCCGACGCGAGGTCGCGCACCGAGGCCGCGTCGCGGCGCATGCGCAGCGCGCGGCGCAGGAGCGGCAGCGCGCGCTCGGCGCCGAGGGAGCGCACCGCGTCGATGACCATGGAGCGCGGCGCGCTGTCGTCGATGAGGGCGTCGACGAGGGTCATCGCGGCGTCGTTGGGGGCATCGTCGCCGCGCAGATGGCACAGGAGCACGGCGGCGGCGATGACCGTCGCCGCGGCGCCGCGGCTGCGCACGAGGCGCTCGAGCGCGCGACCGGTGTCGTCGCCGCGCGCGAGGTAGCGGCCGACGCCGGGGACATAGACCGACGCGCCGAGGAGGTCGTTGACGGGGGCGTTCGTGCTGCGGGGGAGGGTGCTCATCGCGGGGCTCCGTGTTGGGGGAGCGCGAAGATGCGTCGCGCACGCGGAGACCGCAACGTTGTGTGACATACCCTGTCACGCCGCGTGGGAGCCCTGCGGCGCGCGCGCGGTGTCGTTGGCGGGCATCACGAGCACGAGGCCGCGCTCGACGCAGTAGCGCTCGACGGCGAGCACGGCGACCTCGGCGCCACGCGCGTCGGTCGTGTGGCACTCGAAGAGCACGCGGCCCGAGCGCGCGGCGCGGAGCTGCACGGTGGTGTTGCGACCCCGCGACGAGGTGACTACCTCGACGACGGTGGCGCGCGGCGCCCGCACGGTGGGGCGCGGCGCGGTCTGGCTGTGGGCGGTGGTGGCGGTGCGGGGCATTGCGGTGGCGTCTCCCGGTTGCGGTGTCACAGACACCCGACGTTGTACCGGAAGGCCGACCCCGCTGCAGGGGCACGGTGACAGGTTATGTCACCCGCGAAGTGCCTTGCGCGAAGCTCAGTTGGGGCGCTCGACGTCGAAGCCCTCGGACTCCCACCCGACCATGCCGCCCTTGAGCATCACGGCGGGGAGGCCCTGCTGCTGGAGGGCCTCGAAGACCTTGCGCGCGTCGTCGCCGCCGGCGCGGTCGTAGATGACCAGCGGCTTGCGCTGCGCGGCGAGGGCGTGAAGATGATCTTCGAGCTCGGCGGCGGGCACGCTGACGGCGCCGGGGATGTGCACGCGCGCATACACGGCGGCGTCGCGCACGTCGACCACCACCACGCGGCGGGCCTTGAGGAGCGCGGGGAGCTCCTTGGCCTGCACCTCGTCTTCGGCGCCGGGGAGAAAGGGCTCCACGAGGTCGAGGATCTCTTTCTTCGTGAGGGCGCCCACCGCGCTCTTCACCGGGCGGCCGCCCGCGACCACGACGAGCATGGGGATCGACTGCGCGCGAAACGCCTGCGCGAGCTGCGGGTTCTGGTCGACGTTGACCTTCACCACCTTGAGGCGACCCTCGAACTCGCGCGCGACCTCTTCGACGCGCGGCGAGAGCTGTTTGCAGGGCCCGCACCACTCGGCCCACAGGTCGATGAGCACGGGGATCTCGCTCTCGAGCACTTCACGCTGAAACGTCGCGGTCGTAACGCTGAGTACAGCCATCGGGAATCGCACTCCTTCTCGTTAGGGCGCGGCGGTTCTAATACAGAACCCTGCCGTGAACCACCGCGAAGGCGTTCTGTGGTAGGTGCCGCCCACCGCCCCGATGACCCTCACCCGCGGCCGGCGCAGCCCCGACCTCACGCGCGTCTCACGCAACCCCTCGCTCCTGGCGAAGCGCTTGATTGCAGGCTCGGGCTTCATGGCCGCCTCGCTCGGCCTCGGCGCCGCGCTGGGCGGCTTCTACTGGCTCCTCGCGGGCGTGGTGGCCATCCCCGGCGCGTTCACCCTGCTCGCTGCGTGGCGGCCCTTCACGGCGCCGTGCCCCGCGTGCGGCGCGCTCCTCGGCGACGGGCTCTTGCACCTGCCCGACGAGCCCGTGATGGGCGCCGACGCCGTCGACCTGCGCTGCCGCGCGTGCGGCGCCTACGTCGACTGCCTCGGCGGCGGCGTGCGCGAGGTGCCCTTCAACCGCTGCCTCGACGCGCCGGGCTACGAGGTCACCTTCGCCCTCGAACACTTCGCCGCGGTGCGCTGGGGCGCGCGCTGCGTGGCCTGCGGCGACGACGCGACGCGAGCGCTGCGCCTCGCGCGCTTCGAGGTGGGCGTGCTCTCGGGCTTCGAGGCCACGCTCGACGGCGCGCCCGACGGAGCGCACGTCCCCTATTGCGCGAAGCACGGCGACGCGAGCGACCCCGCGGGCCGCGCCGTGGTGGTGGCGCGCAGCCCCGGGCGCGTCGAGGTGCAGCTGAGCCTCTATGCGGCCTACCGCGCGTTTCTCGACGCCAACCGCGCGCTCGCCGACGTGGCGGTGAAGGCGATGCGCGAGGCCGAGTGAGGGATTGCGCGCGGGCGCGCTTCGGTGGCATGGAGGCCGGGCGATGCTCGTACCGTCGAAGGTCTCGTGGTGGCGGCTGGTGCTCAAGTACCGGGGGAGCGAGCTGCCCCGCACGAAGTACCGCATCCTCGGTGTGGCCATCGTGGCCATCGCGGTCACCGTGCTCGAAGAGCTGCGCGACTGGCACCCCAACCTCACGCCGCTGCCCTTTCAGCTCGTGGGCGTCGCCCTCGGCATCTTTCTCGGGTTTCGCAACAACGCCAGCTACGACCGCTGGTGGGAGGGGCGCAAGCTCTGGGGCGCCCTGGTGAACACCTCGCGCTCCATGGCGCGGCAGGTGCTCACGCTCGTGGCCACGCAGCCCGGCGAGCCCCCGCGCGACGACGCCATGCGCGCCCTCCGCGAGGAGCTCGTGCGGCGCGTGATCGCCTTTCCCCACGCGCTGCGCCTCGCCCTGCGCGACGACGAAGACCTCTCGGAGCTCAGGGAGTTTCTCCCCGCCGACGAGGTCGACGGCCTGCGCAACGAGCGCAACCGGCCCTACGCCATCACGCAGGGTACGGCGGAGCGCCTGCACCGCGCGTGGCAGGCGGGCTTCATTCACCCCATGCACCTCACGGTGCTCGAGGGGTCGATGACCGCGCTCACCGACATTCAGGGCGCCTGCGAGCGCATCAAGGGCACGCCCATTCCGTTCTCGTACACCACGCTCATTCACCGCATCACGGCGGTGTACTGCTACGCGCTGCCCTTCGGGCTCGTAGACCAGGTGAAGATCTACACGCCCTTCGTGTGCATGATCGTGGCGTACGCCTTCTTCGGCCTCGACGTGGTGGGCGACGAGATCGAAATGCCCTTCGGCACCGACTACAACGACCTGCCCCTGCGCGCCATCTCGCGCACCATCGAGGTCAACCTCCGGCAGCGCCT
>CAISKJ010000693.1 GCA_903885885.1 uncultured delta proteobacterium | reverse complement strand
GCGAAGACGAGCGCGGGCCCTTCACCGTGCGCGTACAGGCGCGGGCGCCCGTCGAGGTGCCGGTGCGCGCGCACTGGGCGGTGGTGGCCGCGACGCGCGTAGGGCTGCTGTGCGCAATCCCGGCGCTCCCGCCCGGCGCGACCGCCGACGACGACTCGCCCGAGGAGTCCGAGCGCGCGCTGTTCTGGTTCACCGCGGCGGGCGTGCGACGGCTGAGCGTGGGGCTCACCGGGGCGTCGTCGATCAGCGCGCTCGCGCTCGACGACGGCGGCCTCGTGCTCCTGGGGCTCATCGCGGGCCACCCGCAGGGCGTCGCGCCGACACCCGACGTGGTGCACGCGGTCGCGCTCACGCCCGACGGGAGCGTGCGCGCGCAGCGCAGGGTGGTCGACGCGTGGGTGCTGCGCGAGGTGGTCGGCCTCGGCGAGCGCGGCGGTCGCTGGGGCCTGGTGACGGCCGAGCACGCGACGCCCGGCGCGCTCACGTTTCTCGCGCTCGACGGCGCCGACGAGCCCTTCGGCGCGTGGACCTTCGCCGACGTGCCCCCCGCGTGCGGCGCGCGCGATGCGACGGGCGCGCGGCTCCATCTGTTTCACCGCGACGACGAGGGCGACGGGCACGCGGAGTTCAGCGCCACGATCGGCCCCCAGTTTGACGGCCCCGAGTACGCCTACGCGCGCCTCGCGACCGTCGAACGCAACGCGCGCGGCGCCACCTGCGTGCGGCGCGTGTGGGGCGTGCGGCAGATCGGCGACGCGCAAGACGCCGACGGCGCCTACGTCGACGACCTGTGGGGCGCGTTTCGGCTCACGGCGCGCGGCGGCAGGCTCGTCGCGGTCTCCGACGACGGGCACGCCGTGGCCACCTTTCCGATGACGCTCCGCGAGGGCGTTGGCTTCCAGCAGGATTACTAGCGGGCCCTACACCGCCTCTGCCCGTCGCTTGCCCGTCGGACGCGTCGTGGCGCATGCTCCGCGCGTGACGATCGACCCCATCGGACTCTCCCCTGCGCGCAGGTCGAATCCCCCGGCGACCGTCGCCGACTGGCTCGCGATCCCCGAGCATCGGCGCGCCGAGCTCATCGACGGGCGCATCGTCTACCACGCGATGCCGGGGCCCAAACACGGCACCGTGACGTCGGGAATCGCCGTGCCGATCCGCGGCGGCTTTCATCGGCGCGCGGGCGACGCGGAGCGTCCCGGCGGCTGGTGGATCTCGCAGGAGGTCGACATGGTGATCGGCGGCATCGGGTGCCGCCCCGACCTCCTCGGATGGCAGCGCGACAAGCACCCGAAGCTCCCGGTGCCCGACGCGCGCGGCGTGGTGACCGAGTGCCCCGAATGGATCTGCGAGGTGCTCTCGCACTCCACCGCCGCCCTCGACATGGGCGCCAAGCGCAGCGCCTACCATCGCGCGGGCGTGCTCTGGTACTGGCTCGCCGACCCGGCCAACCGAACGCTCACCGTGCTCCGCCGCACCGAGCCCGACTATCTCATTTCGCTCGTGGCAGGCGTCGGTGAGCGCGTGCGCGCCGAGCCCTTCGGCGCCGTCGAGGTCGACGTGAGCGACCTCTTCGACTTCGAAGACGAGGAGCCCGAGCCCACGGGCTGACTCCCTCCGCGCTCGCACCCGCGAGGGCGTCGCGCGCGGCGGATCGGGCCCTCCCATGGAGCAGTGTGCCGCGACCTCGCTCAGCCGCCGTGTCGCTCGCAGTGCGAGCTCGGCGCGCTGCCGCGGTACGGGCTCGACGGCTTCGCCTGCGCCGCGCGGCGGACCCGCACCACGGACGCGAGCACGAGCCCGAAGAACGCCACCACGAGCGTTCCGGCACCGACCGCGGTGGTGTGGATGTAGTCGGCCGTCGTCGTGTCGTAGCGCTGGCGCACCATCACGAGCACCGGCCCCGCCGCGAAGGCGACGACCGCAGCGACGTAGAGCCGGTGACGACGAGCGCGCTCCTCGATACGCGCGGAGCGATGGGCGATGTCGTCGTCATCACGCACGACGCGAGCGTGGTAACCTGGGCCGCGACGGTGGCGCGGGCGGAGGGGTCCGTCGGCACGCGGCTGATGCTCGAACCTGTGGTGCTGCGCCTGACGCTCGCCGAGGTCGAGCGACTGCTCGCCACGGGGCGGCCCGAGCTGGCGGTGTTCGCGGTGTGGGCCGTCCACGACCAGCGCGGACGCGAGGCGCAAGACGTGTGCGCGCCGCCGTCGAGGCGATCGAGGCGGCGCCCGACGCGCAGATGCGCGTGGCGTTGTCGCGCGATGATTTCAATGCTCGGTGAGCCGCTGCTCGCGGCGCTGCGAGAGATGCCGATCAACCCCCTGACGATTCCTGAGAGCCCGGGCTACAAGGCCCCGCGGCGTGAGATTAAAGCCATCGGCGAGGCGCGAGCACTGGCGCGGGCGCTGCTCCGGGTGCTCGAACGCCGGGGCGTCACGCTCGACGAAGCGACGCGCACGCGGGTGACGGAGTGCACCGATACCGCCGTACTCGACGGCTGGCTCGATCGCGCAGCGACGGCTTCCGCGCGCGCAGACGTGTTCGACGCTTGACGAAGAAGACGAGCCCGCGACCATGGGCTGGACGCCCATCGGGGCAGTGCCCCGTTCGGGGCGTCGCGTGGTAGAGGCTCCCCTCATGGGACGCACTGTCGACGTGTTCACTTCGTACGGCGCCTCGGTGGCGCGCCTGGGCTTCGGGCTCGCGGCCTCGCATGGCCGGAGTCAGCCCGACAAGCTCCTCGAGCTCTACGAGTTCGAAGCCTGCCCCTTCTGCCGCAAGGTGCGCGAGGCGCTCGTCGCCTACGACCTCGACGCGAAGGTGTTCCCCTGCCCCCAGGGGGGCACGCGCTTTCGCCCGGTGGCCACGGCGCTCGGAGGTCGCGCGATGTTCCCCTACCTCGTCGACCCCAACACGGGCACCGCGATGTACGAGAGCGACGACATCGTGCGCTACCTCGCCACCACCTACGGCGACGGCGTGGTCCCCCTCGCGCTGCGCCTCGGCCCGCTCACGATGGTGAGCTCGGGCCTCGCGTCGGTGGCGCGCGTCGGCCACGGCGGAAAGGCGCGCCCGTCGAAGCTGCCTGCAGAGGCTCTCGAGCTCTACAACATGGAGGGTTCACCCTTCTGTCGCCTCGTGCGCGAGGCGCTCTGCGAGCTCGAGATTCCGTACGTGGTGCGCAACGTGGGCCATGGGTCGAGCCGCCGGGCGGCCTTCGTGGCGCGCTCGGGCAAGCAGATGGTGCCCTACCTCGTCGACCCGAACACGGGCGCGGCGATGTTCGAGTCGGCCGACATCGTGGCCTATCTCAACCGCACCTACGGTGCGTGAGGTAGCGCCGGGGCGCCAAACCACTCCGAAGCCATCTCGACCGGGCATTCGAGGCCACTGAACCGTTCGGCAGCCATCTCGACCGGGCATGCGAGGGCGCGGATGCGCTCCGAAGCCATCTCGACCGGGCATTCGAGACAACTCAACCACTTCGAAGCGCCCTCGACCGGGCATCTGAGACCACTCAACCACTTCGAAGCGCCCTCGATCTCACCTCAAAGTGGTTTGGAGGGCCGCGAGGTCGGGTCGAAGGCGCTTGAAAGTGGTTTCGCGGGCCGCAAGGTCGGGTCGAGGGGCCTTGAAAGTGGTTTGACGGCCCGCGAGGTCGGGTCGATCGGGCGCGCACCTGAACGGATGTGCGTTGACACGGGTCGCGAGTCGGTATTTCGTGCCCGACTCTGACGGCGTGTACGAAGCCGCCGCATCGCCGCCTCATCCACTCGCAAAGGTCGTCTCTCATGATGTCACCACGCCTCGTACGCCTGACGCTGTGCGCGATCGTACTGGCCGCCTGCTCCGACGGCGCGCAGTCGACACCCACGTCGGACGGCGCCGCGAACGACACGCCGCGCGACTCGACCGCCTCCGACGGCTCGCCAGTTGACGGCGCCGCGACCGACGCGGGCGACTCCGATGCGGGCGACTCCGATGCGAGCGCCACCGACGCAGCCGCGTCCGACGGTTCGCCCGACGATGGCACGACAACCGATGCGGGCGCTTCCGATGCTGGCGCTTCCGATGCTGGCACCTCCGACGACGGCGCGACCTCCGATGCGGGCACCTCCGACGCCTCGGTGACCTCCGACGCCGCCGACGCTGCGGCCGTCTCCGACGCCGCGCCGCCGACCGCGGTCGTCACCGTGACCCCGCGGCGGATCGCGCGCAACGACGCCTTCACCACCGTGGTGACCCTCGATGCCTCGTCGTCGATGGGCGCAGGGCTCTCGTACGCGTGGGTGATCCCCGATGGGCGCCTCGAGGTGGGGAGCACCCTCACGAGCCCCGTGGTGCGCGTTCGCTTCGCGGGTGATGTCGACGCCCCGTGGTCCGTCCGCGTGCGCAACGGCGGCGGAGAGAGCGCCACGAGCGGCGCCATCGCCGTGAACCGACTGCCCGTCGCCCACGCGGGAGAGGGCGGCATTCTGCGCGCGGGCACGGCCATCACCGTCAACGGCAGCCGATCGTCGGACCCCGACGGCGACGCGCTCACCTGGCGCTGGAGCCTCGCCGCGCGCCCCGCGGGTTCGACCGCCGCCCTCGGCGCGTCGGCGGGCGCCCTCGCGATGTTCACGCCCGATCGCGCGGGAACCTACACCGCGCGCCTCATCGTGAACGACGGCCTGCAAGACAGCGCGCCCGCCGACGTGTCCTTCGTCGTCGAGTCGGCCGACCTCGACCCGCCGATGGTGGCCCTCACCGCGACGCCGTCAGCCCCCTCGCCCGCGGGCACCAGCGTGCGCCTCTGCGTGGTCGCCACCGACGCGTCGCCCATCGCCGCGCGCACCCTCGCGGTCAACGGCACCGCCCTCACCCTCGACGCGAGCGCGTGCGCGGCGTGGGTGTCTCCCGCCGCGGGGCGCTTCGAAGCCGTGGCCACCGCCACCGACAGCGCGCGCAACGCGAGCCGCGCGCAGCTCCCGCTGTATGCCACGGGCGGCGCCGACAACGGTGCCCCCACCGTGGCCCTCACCGCGCCCGCCGACGGGGCCATCGTGCGCGCGCTCACCGACGTGGTGGGCACCGTCACCGACGCCGACCTCGCGCGCTACACCCTCGAGGCGGCGCCCGCGGGCACCACGGGCTTCGTCGCCTTCGCCCGCGGCACCACCGCGGTGACGGCCGCGCGCCTCGGCGCCATCGACCCGCTCGCCTTCGAGACGGGCTACTACGACCTGCGCCTCTGCGCCGAAGACTCCTTCGGAAACCGCGCGTGCACGGCGCCGCGGGGCTTCGAAGTCGTGTCGCCGGGCGTGGCGCCGGGCCTCGTGCGCATCGGGTCCATCGACGCCGACGCGCAGGTGCTCGGCGTGCCGCTCCGCGTGGCGCGCATCTACGACTCGCGGCGGCGCGCGCGCAGCGGCGACTTCGGCTTCGGCTGGACGATGGAGCTCAGCGCCGGCGGGCGCATCGGCCAGCTCTCCGACCCGACCACCGGGTGGATCGAGACGGGCTGCGGGCGGCTGCCGTTTCGCGCGGTGTTCTCCGAGTCGCGCATGCACCGCTGGACGGTGTCGCTCGGCGACGCGACGTACCGCTTTCGCATGGCCGTCGTGCCGGGCGCGTGCATCACCGGCGGCGTGCAGATGGGCGTGCGCTTCGACCCCGAGGCGGGCACCACGGGCACGCTCGTTCCGCTCGGCGTCGCCACCGACGGCCTGCTCTTTCTGCGCGGCGAAAACACCCTCTACAACGACGACCTCAGCGACTGGCGCCCCACGCAGTGGCGCTACACCGCCGCCGACGGCACCGCGTACGACCTCGACCTGGGCCGCGGGCTCACCGCCATCGCGGCCCCCGACGGCACGCGCGTGTCGATCACCCCGTCGGGCGTCACCGTGTCGGGCTCGGCCGCGGGCCTCAGCTTCACCCGCGACGGCGGCGGCCGCGTGACGCGCCTCGCGCTGCCCGACGGCCGCGCGCGCACGTACCGCTACGACACCGCCGGCGACCTCATCGGCGTCACCGACTTCGCCGCCGTCGAGACGCGCTACCGCTACGACTTCGACCACAACCTCGTGCAGGTGATCGACCCGCGCGGCGCCACGCCGGGCACGCTCCAGTTCGACGCCGAGGGGCGTGTGACGGGCGTCCTCGACGCGAGTGGGCGCCTCGTCTCGATGCGCTACGACACGGGCAACCGCCAGGTGGTGACCGACCGCCTCGGCAACGTCACCACCTTCGAGTACGACGCCGCGGGCAACGTCGTCGCGCGCACCGACGCGCTCGGCAACACCACCCGCTACGCCTACGACAGCGCGGGGCGCCTCGTCGCCGAGACCGACCCGCTCGGCAACGTGCGCCGCAGCGAGTACGACGCCGCGGGCAACCGCACGGCCCTCGTCGACGCCCTCGGCAACCGCTGGACCTTCACCTTCAACGCCGCCAACCGCATGACCGCGCGCACCACGCCGACGGGCGCCGTCGAGCGCTTCGAGTACGGCACGCGCGGCGAGATGACCGCCTGGGTGAACCCCCTCGGCGGTCGCACCACGTCGACGTACGACCGCTCGGGGCGCCCCACGCGGTGGACCAACCCCGCGGGCGGTGTGCTCGCGAGCACCGTCGACGGCAGCGGCAACCTCACGGGCTACACCGACGCCAACGGGCTCACCGGCGCGGTCACCACCGACGCGCGGGGCTTCGTGACGCGCGACGCGTTTCGCTACGAGGGCCGCGACGTGGCCTTCGATTTCGCCTACGACGCCGCGGGCCGCGTGGTGAGCGCGCAGACCCCCGTGGGGACGCGCGGCGAGTTTCGCTACGACGCCGCCGGGGGCCTCTCGGAGGCCACCGACAGCGCGGGGCTCACGCACCGCTTCACGCTCGACCGCAACAACAACCTCGCGGGCATGACCCTCTCCGACGGCCGCTCGGTGTCGCTCACGCGCGACGCCGAAGACCGCACCACGGCTGTCACCCTCGCGAGCGGCGCCGAGTTTCGCCGCGCGCTCGACCCCCTCGGCCGACCGAGCACGGTGACGCTCCCCTCGGGCGTGACCCTCACGACCGCCTACGACGCCGCGGGCCGCATCACGGCGCAGTCGAACGCGTCGGGCGCCGTCGAGCGCTTCGCCTACGACGCCGCGGGCCGCGTCACCGCCGCCACCCTCGCCGCGGGCGGCACGCTCCGCTACGAGTACGACGCCGCGGGCCGACGCACGGCCATCGTCGATGCCGCGGGCGGCCGCACCGAGCTCACCTGGGACGCCGCCAACCACGTGACGCGCGCCCTCTTCGCCGACGGCGCGAGCGTGGCGATGACCTACGACGCCAGCGGTCGCCTCACGGCCACCACCGACGAGCGCGGCGCGCGCACGGGCCTCACCTACGACGCTTCGAACCGCGTCACCGCCGCGCGCGACGCCGCGGGGCAGAGCACCACCTACGGCTACGACGACTCGGGCGAGCTCTCGCGCGCGACGCTCCCGTCAGGCGCCGCGTGGCAGCTCTCGCACGACGCGCTCGGCAACGTGAGCGCGGTGCGCTACCCCTGGGGCGGCACCCACGCGTGGACGCGCGACACCACCGGCGCCGTCGCCTCGACCACCGACGCCAACGGCGCGGTCGTGCGCTACGAGTACAGCGCGGGGCAGCTCACGGCGCGCCTGCCCGCGGCGGTCGATGCGGCCGAGCGGCACACCTACGACAGCGCGGGTCGCGTGATCACCTCGCGCGGCCCGTGGGGGCTCACCTCCTACGCGTACGACGGCCTCGGGCGCATGCGGCGCGTGAGCCACTCGGACGGGTCGTTCGTGGAGTACACCTACGACGCCCGCGGCCGCCGCGACGGCGTGCGCACGCCCGCGAGCACCACGCGCTACACCTACGACGCCGTCACGGGGCTCCTCGCCACGGTCGACGACACCGCCGCCGGGCGCACCACCTACCGCTACGACGGCGCGGGTCACCTCGCGGGCATCACCGCCGCCGACGGGAGCTCCACCACGGTGACGCGCAACGCGCGCGGCCATCGCACCCGCGTGCAGGTGACCGCCGCGGGCGGCGCCGCGGTGCTCGACGAGGCCGCCACGCGCGACCCCGCGGGCAACCCCACGGCCCTCACCGAGAGCGCCTCGGGGCGCTCCGTGGCGTACACCTACGACGACGCCGGACGCGTCGCGCGCGAGGCGCGCACGGGCCCCGACGCGGCCACCGTCGACTACGGGTGGGACGTCGACGGTTCGCTCACGCGCATCGGCGCGCGCACCCTCGCGGTGACTGACACGCAGCTCACGAACGACGGGACCTTCACGTACACCCACGACGCCGCGGGCCGTCGCACCGGGCGCGCGGGCGCCGGGGTGCGCGAGACGCTGCGCTACGACGGCCTCGGTCGCCTCGCGGAGGTGACCCGCACCGGCGCGACGCCCGCCCGCGTCGAGCTCGCCTACGACGGGCGGGGCCTCTTGCGCCGCGTGGTGGCCGACGGCGTGGGGCGCACGCTCCTGTGGGACGTGTCGCTCCCGGTGCCGCTGCTCCTCGAGGAGCGCGCCGACGACGGGCGGCTCCTGGCGCGCTACGTCCACGGTCACGGACCCGCCGCGGTGGCCAGCGAGGGCGGCGTCGCGCGGGTGCTGCACCGCGACGCGCTCGGCCACGTGCGCGCGGTGACCGACCGCGCGGGCGCTGTGGTGGCGCGGCACGCGTACAGCGCATGGGGCGACGTGACGACGGGCGCGACGGACGCCTCCACGCGCCTGCGCTACGGCGGCGAGTACTACCTCCCCGAGCTCGGGCTGTACTACCTCCGGGCGCGCTTCTACGACCCCGCGACGGGGCGCTTTCTCACGCCCGACCCGCGCCTCGCGAGCGCCGACGCGCCGTCGGGATTCAACCCGTACCTCTACGCGGGCGGCAACCCGCTGCGCTTCAACGACCCGCGCGGCGAGTGGAGCTTCGCGAGCGTCTCGGTGGCCGTGAGCATCGCGAGCACGCTCGTCTCGATCGCGCTGCCGAGCTTCGACATCGGCGGCATCTTCGCGCGCGCGCTCGGCCTCGACGTGCCCTTCACCGACGTGGTCGGGCTCAACGTGTCGCTCGGCCTCGGGTACTCGTTCGGCGCCATCGGCGTGTCGGCCGGCCTCTCGATCGACTACCAGACCGGCGGCGGCAAGACGCTGCGCGCCGTGAGCGCCTTCCTCGCGGGGGGATGGACCTTCGGCGGCTCGGCCGTGGAGGCCATTTCGCCCCTCAACCGCATCGAGGCCGTGGCGCAGGCGGGCCCTGTTTTCGGCGACAGCGCCGAGGCCCCGAGCGAGCCCACCGCCTCGACTGCGCTCGGCTTCTCGGGGAGCCTCGCGCAGCGCATCACGTACTACTTTCGCAGCCGGCTCGTGGGCACCGGCACGCAAGACGCCTTCCGCCGCAGCGGCGGCGAGATCTCGTTCACGCTGTTCGACAACATCCGCCGCGACGGCTCGAGCCCCACGGGCCTCAGCGCCAACAACGCCTTCGCGCTGCGCAAGTTCGGCCTCGGCATCGCCCAGCTCCCCGACGTGCTGAGCCGCACCGTCGACTTCACGTCGTCGGGCGGCCGCAGCATCGACCTGCGCCCCCGCACGTCGTTCTCGGGCTCGATCACCGTGTATTTCTACTTTCCGCTGTGGGCGAGCGTCGAAGACAACCGCGAGTTTCCCAACCTCTTCGAGTACCTCGGCATGCTCTGATCTCAGCCGTGGCAGTCGTCGTCGACGAGGCCGTTGCAGTCGTCGTCGACGCCGTTGCAGGCCTCCGGCGCGGGCTCGCCCGGCGTGCACGCGCCCGTCGCGCCGTGGTCGCAGCCGGGCACCACGCGGCGGCACGCGCCGACGCCGCACGACACCGCGTCGAAGCCCTCGTCGACGCGCCCGTCGCAGGTGTTGTCGCGGCCGTCGCAGCGCTCGCGCGCGTCGCAGCGCACGCACGCTCCCTCGCCGTCGCACACGCCCGCGGCCGTGGGGCTCCAGCGCATCGCGTTGGCGGGGCGCGCGATCCCCGGCTCGTTGTACGAGACGGCGTCGTACAGGGCGCCGTCGCCGCGCTGAATGCCGATCGTGGCGCTCGCGCCCGTCGCGCGGTTGCACGGCACGGGCGCCTCGGAGCCCGCGCACGCGCAGCCCTCGCTCGGGCGCAGGCACGCGTAGCACTCGTCGGTGCGCGCGGGGTCGCCGTCGTCGCAGTCGGGCCCCGCGGCGCAGCCGCTCCCGAAGGTGTCACCGTCGCGGTCGGTGCAGGGGCTCGTGGGAGACTGCGAGGCGAGCGTGGTGACGCCCGCGTCGAAGCGGGCCGACGGCTGCGTGGGCGGGCGGCTCCGGGCGCCGTCGACGCACGAGACCACGAGCGCGGCGGCGAGCGCGCGCCATCGAAGGCGGACGACACGAGGCATCGGGTCCACGGCTCCTGCGTCGAGGCGAGCGCCGCGGCGGGCGCTCCCTGGCGACGCGATCAGAGGGCGCGCGCGAGCGCGTACAGCAGCACGAACGAGAGCGTCGCGAGGCGGGCCCGCTGCATCTCGCGCGTGCGATACGGGTCGTCGTCGATCGACGACGCGAGCGCGGGGTAGCGCGCGAGGTTGCGCGGGTACTCGTCGGGGTCGGGCGCGGGGTCGAAGGTGACGAAGCCTCCCGTCGCGGCGTACTCGAGCGCGCCCTCGTCGGCGGGCGGCGCCGCGGGCTCGAGGTCGCCGGCGTCGGGCGCATCGGGCCCGTCGGCGTCGTCGCACCAGAGGGGCTCGCGCGGCGCGTCGTCGTCGGCCTCGGGGTCTTCGGCGAGGGCGCGCTCGCGTTCGGCGTGCGAGCGCAGCGCGGAGTTCCACGCGTACGCGTCGCCGCCCACGTTGGCGAGCACGTCGTAGCCCGCGGGCGGCGGCGCCGTCGGGGCGTCGATGAGCTCGGGGCACTGCGTTGACATGCGCTCGAGGGCGTCGACGTCGAAGACGGGCTCGTCGACGATCAGGGCCTCGGGCGCGGCGGGCACGAGGCGCAGCCGCACCGACGAGGCGGTGTCGCCGTGCGCCTCGAGGGCGTCGACGAGGGCGAGGAGCGCGTCGTCGTCGTCGAGGCTCACGTCGTTGGCGGCAGCAGGACGATCGTCCTTGTCTGACGCATGCTGCGGCGCGGGGGCGACGGAGGACGTGCGCACGAGTTCGCGCTCGCGCCGGAGCTTCTGCGTGGCGACCGACGCGACGAACGCGGCGACCTGCGCCCGCGTGGCGATGGCGTCGCGCGTCGCGTCTTCGAGCGCCGCCGCGAAGGCCGCGGCGGAGGTGTAGCGGCGCGCGGGCTCGTGCGCGACGGCCTTGCGCACGACGGCGTCGAGGCCCGCGGGCACCGACGGGAGCAGGTCGCGCAGGTTGCGATAGGTCGCGCGCGCGCCGCGCGCCGCGTGCTCGTAGCACTCGTGCTCGGGGAACATCTTGCGGAGCGCGATGGCCTCCCACAGCGTTGCGCCCATCGCGAAGACGTCGACGCGGGGGTCCGGGGCTGCGGCCTCGAGGGCGTGCGGCGCGCGAAACGTGGCCCTTCCCCGGCTCGGCTTCTGGCGCGCGGCGGCGGCGGCGCGCTCGGCGCTGGCGATGCCGAAGTCCGACACGCGAGCGACGCCGTCGACGCCGACGAGGATGTTCTGCGCCGAGACGTCGCGGTGCACGACGGGGGCGAAGCCCTCGGCGCCGCGGAAGGTGTGCGCGGCCTCGAGGCCCTCGAGGGCGTCGAGGGCGACGCGCAGCACGACGCCGAGGGGGATGCTCCGACGGATGCGCAGCGCGACGGCGCAGAGGGCCGCGAGGGTGTCGCCCTCGACGTAGTCCATCACGGTGAAGAGGGCCTCGCCGTCGACGCCCACCTCGTACACGGGCACCACGTTGGCGTGGCGCACGAGCTCGGCCGCGAGGGCCTCGTCGAGAAAGCCCTCGACGAACTGCGCGTCGGCGGACAGAAACTCGTGCATGAGCTTCACGGCCACGGGGTGCCGCGCGGCGCGCGCGTGCGCCAGGTAGACCGTCGAGGTGCGCCCCTGCCCGAGGCGCATCAAGAATTCGAAGGGACCCACGCCGCGGGGGTCGTCGGCGGAGAGCGCGGGCGTAGAGGGCGCCGGGGTCTCGCTCACGGGCGAGCTCCGGGTCTCGAGGTGCGTGGCCGCGCGCGGCGGCGTGAGGGGCGTGGAGCGCATCGGTCAGGCACGGAGGGTGGCGGAGGTTTGGAGCTCGCGGAGCAGGCGGCGCATGTCTTCGGCTTCGTTGGTCTGCCCCGCGATGGCGAGGGTGTTGGCGCGGCCGTTGATGAGCGCAATGAGCATGTCGCGGTTGACGGTGGGGTAGGCCTGCACGCGGTACCGGATGCGCGAGGTCTCGCGCTCGAGCACGGCCCACGCGGCCCTGCCGCGGTCGTGGGCGGCGCGCGCGAGGGCGGGGTCGACGGCGTGCCAGGGGCCCTCGGCGCCGTACTCCGCGTCGAACTTGCGCCACGCCGGGAGGATCTCGTCGCCGCTCGCGGTCCAGTGCACCGAGAGCACTTCGAAGTGGTTCTGCGTGCTCAGGCGGGCGACGCGGCGCGCGAGCTCTTCGCGGGCGTTCTCGGCGCCGAGGCGCACGGGCGGGGCCCACGCGAGGATGTCGAAGAGGTCGAGGAGCAGCACCACGCGCAGCATCGCGCCCTCGCGCTGCATGAGCGTCGAGAGGTCGATCGTGGCGTCGAGGGAGCGCTTCACCGAGCGATCCTCGTGGGGCATGAGGCGCACCCGCTGGAGGCGCCCCACGCGCTCGGGCCGCACCGTCGGCGCGAGGCGCGCCTTGTCGCCGAGGGCCTCGAGCACCTGCGCGTCGCTCAGCTCGCGCACGAAGCCCCGGAGGGCCGCGAAGGCGAGGCCCGTGAGCGTGTCGCGCGTCGCGTTGGGCGCGTCGACGATGTGCTCCGGCGAGATCGACCAGCGCCCCTCGCCCGCCATAAAAATACGGCTGAGCCGGGGCCAGTCGCCCGCGTGCAGGAGGGCGCTGCCGTTGTCGATCCCGATGGCGACGGCGTCCTGGTCGCGCGAGAGCATGAGGGTGCCGCTGAGGTGCGGTCGCATCCCGATCTGCGCGAGCAGCGCCGCGAGCACCAGGGGCCGTTCGACCTCGTCGGCGCTGGCCGTACGGTTGATCGGGAGGTCGTACAGCGCGCGCGCCGAGCGGGGCGCGACGAAGGCTCCCTCACGCGGGAGCCGCGCGCTCACGACCTCGCCCGTGGGCAGGCGCGTCCCGAGGGGGAGCGCGCTGTCCGACGGGGGCGCCGCGGGCGCGTGCTGCGCGGGCGGAGGCGCCCCGAACCACGGCTGCGGGGCCGCGAGCCAGGGCGGCAGCGGCGCGTAGGCCTGCGGCACATACCCCGGCGGCGCATACCCCGGGGGCCCGTAGCCCGGCGGCGCGTACCCCGGGGGCCCGTAGCCCGGGGGCACGTAGCCCGGCGGCACGTAGCGGGGCATCGCGTACCCTGGCGGCGCGTACCCCTGCGGGATGGGCCCGTAGCCCTGCGGAAGGGGCGCGTAGCCCTGCGGCGCGCTCGCGTACGCGGGCGGAGGCTCGTAGGAGGGCGCGGGGAGCGTCGGGGTCAGCGCGGCCGCAGGCGCGGGCAGCGTGGCGGCCATCGGGTCGTGGACGCGCGTCGGCGCCTCGTGACGGGGCGCGCTCACCGGCGCAACGGGCGGAGGCGGCGGGACGGCGGGGCGCGCGGGCTCGGGGGCGGGCTCCTCGTCGGAGACGGAGGCCTCGGGCGGCGCCTCCCAGCGGGGCTCCGACGGGGCCTCCCACACCGACGCCGCGGGCGCCTCGGGGGGCGCCTCCCAGAGCGACTCGGGGGCGGGCTCCCAGGGCACCTCGCTCGTCGGCGCGAAGCGCGCGGCGCCCGCCTCGAGCGCCGCGTTGCGCCAGCTGCGGCCGGCCTCGAGCGCGGCCTCGAGCGCGGCGGTGCTCGCCTCACGCACGGCGCAGGGCGCGCCGAAGTGTTGCCCCAGCCGCGTCGCGAGGGCGGCCGCGCCCCACTGGCGCCCCGCGAGCACGAGGCGCGTGCGAGGGGTGCGCTTGATGCCCGCCTTGCGAAGGCACTCGTTGATGAGCGAGACCACCCGCTCGGCGAGGTTTTCGAAGGCGTAGGCGAGCACCTCGACGGAGACCTCGACGGGCGCCGACCGCGCGACGAGGCGCGACACGTCGATGCGCAGGCTGGCGCCGCGGGGCGTCGTGGCGAGCGCGTGGCGCACCAGCGCGACGAGCGAAGCGCGCGCGGGCGGGTCTTCGTGCAGGTCGCAGCCCAGCGAGAACGACACCCACGACGCGACGTTCTCGACGAAGAGCGAGCCGTGCTCGACCGCGAAGCCGCTGTAGGCGCGCGCGTGCCGCTCGCCGTCGAAGACCTCGTACACGCCCACCTCGACGTGCCCGAGGTCGAGGCTCACCGTGATGAGGGTGCCATCGAGCGATTCTTCGCCCTGAGCGATCGCCTGCGCCGGACGAACGTAGCGACGAACGACGAAGCCCGCCCCCTCGGCGGCCCGATGCAGCGCCTCGCAGGCCTCGCCCCCGGCGCAGGAGGGCACGCAGAGCACCGCCTCGCAGGGCGCCTCGGGCGGGTTCGCGTAGCGCTTTCGCACAGCGGAAAAGAGCCGTCGGGCCTCGTCTTCGAGGGCCGGGAGCGCGTCCGGCGACCAGTTCCACGCGGCCGCCTGGAGCGACGGCGTACGCGCCGCGCGGGGCGTGAGGAGGCGTACGTGTCCGTCGTCGTAGCCCGCGACGAGCGCGAGGGGCGTGGCCAGATCGATGCCGAACAACAGCGCTTCCACGCGTCGGGCTCCTCCTGCAGGGGCGTGACGCCAACGTTCGCGAGCGTTTCGGTCACCCGAACGCCTCTGCGATCTGGCGCCGCGTCGCGTAGAGCGCACACGCACCTACGAGGCTGCACAGCACCTGCATGCCACATCGACGCTGCCCCCGACGGCGCCCCATTGGCCTTTGCGAAGGGGTTTTTACCATGCTCAACAGAGCGTGCACACCGTCTCAAAGCGGCGCTTCACAGCGGACACTTGTGCCCAAACGACACAAAAATCGCCCCAACACGGGACATCCACGCAAAACGGTCGCAGCTCGGCCGTTGCGACTGAAACTCGCCGGAGCTCTCCGGGGCGGTGCGACCTGCGCGAAGGTTGACGCGCATCGATGCGTGCTCGCGGCCGTTCTCTCGCGCGCGGGCGGTGCGCGCCGCGGCGCGTGTAACGCTGGCCACGAACCGAGAGCGCCCCGTATGATGGCCTTCCACCGATGACGAACCGGCTCGCTGCGCGGCTCAACGCCGTAACTCCGTCTGTCACCCTGGCCATCAACGCGCGCGCGCAGGAGCTCAAGGCGCGCGGCGTCGATGTGATCTCCTTCGGCGCGGGCGAGCCCGACTTCGACACGCCCGAGAACATCCGCGAGGCGGGGCGGCGGGCCATCGCCGAGGGGCGCACGCGCTACACGCCCGTGAGCGGCATCCCCGAGCTGCGCAAGCTCATCGCCGAGCGCTCCGTCGAGGTGCGCGGCGCGCCCGCGACGGCCGCCAACGTGACCGTCACCGTGGGCGCCAAGGGGGCGCTCTTCAACCTCGCCCTCGCGGCCTTCGAAGAGGGCGACGAGGTGGTGATCCCCACGCCCTGCTGGGTCAGCTACCCCGAGCAGGTGCGCATCGCAGGCGCCACGCCGGTGTACGTCGAGAGCACCCTCGCCTCGGGCTGGAAGATCACCCCCGAGGCCCTGCGCGCGGCCCTCACCGAGCGCACCAAGGCCTTCATTCTGTGCTCGCCCTCGAACCCCACGGGGGCGGCCTACACCGTCGCCGAGCTCGAGGCCCTCGCCGCGGTGCTCCGCGACCACGACTGCTGGATCGTCTCCGACGAGATCTACGGCGGCCTCGTGTACGACGGCTTCGTGCAGCGCTCCATCGTGTCGGTGGCGCCCGACCTCGCGCCCCGCGTGGTCATCATCGACGGCGTGAGCAAGACCTACGCGATGACGGGCTGGCGCGTGGGCTGGTCCATCGCGCCCGTCGCGCTCGCCAAGGCGATGGACACCGTGCAGGGCCAGGGGGCCACCAGCACGGCCACCTTCTCGCAGTGGGGCGCGCTCGAGGCGCTGCGCTCGCCCGCGACCGAGCTCGCCCGCATGCGCGTGCTCTTTCAAGAGCGCCGCGACCGCCTCGTGGCGGGCCTGCGCGCGCTGCCCGGCGTGCAGTGCGGCGTGCCCGAGGGGGCCTTCTACGCCTTCTGCGACGTGAGCGCGTGGCTCGGCAAGCTCACCCCGATGGACGTGGTGCTCCACACCGACGCCGACGTGGCCGCGTGGCTCCTCGACGCCGCGCACGTCGCCGTGGTGCCCGGCTCGGCCTTCATGGCGCCGGGCCACCTGCGCCTCTCCTACGCCGTGGGCGTCGACACCATCGACAAGGCCCTCGCCCGCATCGCCGGCGCCGTCTCGACGCTGGTCTGACGCCGCGCGCGACGCTCCCATGCGCCCCGTCGCCCTCGTCGCCCTCTGCCTCGCCGCCTGCCACCGCGCGCCCGCGCCCCCCACCCCCGACGCCGCCGCGCGCCCGTCGCGCCCGCTGCCCGCCGTCGACGACGGCGCCGCGTACCGGGTGATCGCGCTGCGCGACGGGGCCACCGTGCGCGGTCGCGTGCGCTGGCAGGGCGCGCGCCCGACCCTCGACTCGCTCATGGTGCCGCCGCACGGAGACCCCGCACACTGCGGCGCGACGCAGCCCCTGCGCCCGCTGGTGATCTCCGACGACGGCGGCGTCGAGGGCGCGGTGGTCTCGCTCGTGGGCGTTACGCGCGGCGTGGCCCCGACGCTCGCGCCCGTCACCGTCGATCAGCGCCAGTGCCGCTACGAGCCCCACGTGGTGGCGCTCACCGTGGGGGCCGAGCTGCGCTTCACCAGCAGCGACCCGGGCGTGCTCCACAACGTGCACGGGTTCTACGGCCTCGAGGGCGACGACGCGTGGTTCAACGCCGCCTCGCCCGCGGGGCTCACGGTGTCGCGCCTCGTGCAGCGCGCGGGCCCCGCGCGGCTCGTGTGCGACGCGGGCCACATGTGGATGCTCGCGTACGTGCACGTCTTCACGCACCCGTACCACGCGGTCACCGACGCGTCGGGGCGCTTCACCCTCACCGACGTGCCCGCGGGCACCTGGCGCGTTCGCATGTGGCACGAGGGCTGGACGCGCCGCGACGAGCCGGGCAACCCGCGCCCCGTGTTCGCGAACCCCGTCACCCTGGAACTCCCGGTGACGCTCGCGCCGCGCGGCGCGGGCGAGGTCGAGTTCGTGCTTGGAGGCTGACCGATGAAGCTCTCGACCTCCGACACCGCGGCCCCCATCGCGCTGGTCACGTCCGCGAAGATCAGCGTGGCGGTGGCCCTCGTGGTGCTCGCGCTCAAGGCCGGCGCGTGGCGCGTGACGGGCTCCGTGGCGCTCGGCTCCGACGCGATGGAGTCGATCGTCAACGTGGCCGCGGCCCTCGCGATGTGGGCCGCGGTGCGCGTCGCCACGCGGCCCCCCGACGACGATCACCCCTTCGGCCACGGCAAGGCCGAGTACCTCTCCGCCGTGCTCGAGGGCGTGCTGGTGCTCGTGGCCGCCGTCGAGATCGCGCGCGAGGCGCTCCCCCGCGTGCTGCACCCCGTGGCGGCCGAGTCGTTCGGCCTCGGCGTGGCGCTCTCGCTCGCGGCCTCGGCCCTCAACGGCGCCCTCGGGATGTACCTCTTGCGCCAGGGCCGCGCGCGCCGCTCGCCGGCGCTGCACGCCGACGGGGTGCACGTGCTCACCGACGTGGCCACGAGCGCGGGCGTGCTCGTGGGGGTGGGCCTCGCGCGGCTCACGGGGTGGTGGGCCCTCGACGGGCTCCTCGCCCTCGTGGTGGCCGCGCAGATCGTGTGGGCGGGCTACCGCCTCGTGCGCCGCTCGGTGGGCGGCCTCATGGACGAGACCCTCGACGCCGGCGAGGCCGCCGCGCTGCGGGCGCTCATCGTCGACGCGGCGCGCGCGCGGGGCGCCCTCGAGGTGCACGGGTTTCGTATGCGCAATGCGGGCGCGGGCGTGTTCTGCGACCTGCACCTCGTGGTGCCCGGGGCCATGCCCGTGGCCGCGGCGCACGCGCTCTGCGACGAGGTCGTGCGCGCCGTCGCGCGGGCGCACCCGCACGTCGACGTGACCATTCACGTCGAGCCCGAGGGCCGCGCCGAGGGCCCCGCGGCCTCGTCGTAGGCCCCCTTACGGCGCGACGAATTCGTCGAACACGGCGTCGCGCGCCACGGGCCCGAAGTGCCCTGGGAAGAAGGTCTGCGCGCCCGGCGCGATCACCTCGAGGAGCCGTCACACGTCGGCGCGGTTGTCGGCGAGGTCGCTCATGTAGAGATGGGTCGCGGCCCCGGAGCCCACGATCGATCCGCGGAAGAGGTCGCCGACGAAGACCGCGTCGCCGGCGACCACGACGAGGGAGCCCGGCGTGTGCCCCGCGAGCGCCACGACGCGCGCGTCGACGGGGATGTCGACGTTCGTCGGGGTGTAGATGGCGCCCTCGTCGGCGCTGCGGCGGATGCGCGCGAGGAGCCCCGTCGGGCAGATGGGCTCGTTGCGGCCCGTGGAGAGCATCGGGAGGTCGCCGCGCCCCGCGATCACCCGCGCCCCGTAGCGCTGCTGAAAGTAGCGCGCGCCGCCCGCGTGGTCGGCGTGGCCGTGGGTGATCACCACCGCGCGCAGGTCGGCGGGGTCGAGGTGCTCGTCGCGCATGGCCGCGTCGAGGGCGGCGGCGTTGCGCTCGTAGCCGCTGTCGACCATCACGAGCGAGCGCCCCTGGGCGAGCACGTAGGCGCGCGCCTGGTCGCGCGTGAAGGTGTGCACCGCGAGGGGGCCCACGCGCGTGACGGCGTGACCGGTGCCGCAGCCCACCGCGAGCAGCAGGAGCGCGAGCGCGAGGAGCGCCAGGGAGGGAGCGTGCGGTGCGCGCGAGGGGTTCACCCCGTCGGTCGTAGACGACTTTTGCGCGGCGCTTAACCCCCGAGGAGATCTCCGAGGGCGTCGAGGTCTTCGCGGGTGTCGAGGTCGCGCTCGACGGGCAGCTCGCGCCACCGCGCCCCGGCCGCCCGCAGCCGCGCGCGCGTCGCCTCGGCCACCGCCTCGGTGCTCCACGGAACGCCTTCAAACAAGCTCATTCGGCGCGCGATCGCCAGCAGGTAGTAGCCCCCGTCGAGGGCGGGCCCGAGCGCCGCGTCGTCGCCGTCGGCGAGCGCGTCGAGGGCCTCGCGCACCCGCGCGTCGGTGACCGCGAGGCAGTCGGTGCCCACGAGCACCACGGCCGCGCAGCCGTCGTCGAAGGCCCCGTCGACCTCGCGCGCCAGGCGCACGCCGAGGTCGCCCTCGCGCTGCGGAGCGTACCCGTCGGCGCCCGGAACCCACGCGCGCACGGCGGCCTCGCGGTCGGCCGGGGTGAAGCACACGCGCACGTCGTAGGCGCGCCCCGCGTCGGCCACGAGCGAGGCCACCACGCGCGCGCCGAGCTCGGTGTAGAGCGCGCACGCCCGCGCGTCGCCAATGCTCGCGGCGAGGCGGGTCTTCACGCGCCCGAGCTCGGGGGCGCGGGCGAACACGACGACGCGCGCGGGCCTCACGCGTCGTCCTCGCGCACGGGGGCCGAGAGCACGGCGCGCACCTCGGCGTCGGGGTCTTTGCGCCACGCGCGCAGGGTGGGGGCGTGCTCGTCGAGGAGCACGGCGTCGAGGGTGAGGAGGGCCTCGTCGCGGTCGGCGTCGAAGCGCTTCATCGCCACGGTGAACCAGTGCCCCTCGGCGAAGCGCGCATCGTCGGCCATGAGGGCGCGCACGCGGTCGACGTAGGCGCGCTTGTCGGTCTTGCGCCGCTCGCCGAGCCACGGAGCCACGACGTCGCAGAAGGCTTCGAAGGCCTCGAGCATCGCGCGGCGCCGCGCGAGGTAGGGCTCGACGTCGCCGCGGGCGAACTCGGTGGCCTCCCAGTCGAGCCCGTAGCGCGCGAAGGCGGGCGCGATGTCGTCGGGGTCGCGCAGGTCGAGGAGCCACGCCACCTTGAGCGCGCGCCCGTTGCCGAGGCGGCTGCGGTACGCGTGGAGGCGGAGGTAGTCCTCGGCCTTCACCTTGATCATGCGGGGCGTGCCGTCGGCGTCGTGGAAGCGCGCCACGACGCCCTCGCGGCCGCGCCACCCGCGCACCTCGGCGAGGGCGGCGTCGAGGTCGGCGGGGAGCGGGTGCAGCGGCGCCGCCGCGACGCCCGTCTCATGAGTTACATGGTCGATCGTCGCAGCGTCCCACCGGGCGGTGATGGTGCGCTTCGAGACGAGCCCCAGGAGGTGCAGCCGCGCGTCGTCGTAGCGGAGCACCACGGCGCGCGCCGGCGACACGAACTCGAAGAGCAGCGAGTGCTCGTCGAGGAGCGGGTCGGCGCGCAGAAAGTCCATGAGGCGCGGGTACGCGCGCGCCACGAGGGGCTCGACGTCGGGGGCGAACTCGCCGAGCACGCGGCGGCCGCGGGTGCGCAGGCGGGCCGCGCCGTTCACGCGGTCGGCCACGAGGAGCGAGCCGTCGAGCTTCTCGGGAAACTCCACGGCGCCGCGCCCCATGGCCTCGGCGAGGGCGCGGTCGTGCGCGGGGTTCTCGCCGAGGTTGAAGAACTTGGGGAAGCCCGCCGACACGACGCGCCCCTCGCGGTCGAGCACGAGGGAGCGGAGGTGCAGCTCGTCGTCGCGCCAGCGGAACTTGCTCTTGAGCGGGATGACCAGAAACTCGCCGTCTTCTTCGACCACCTTGAAGCCGTCGCGGTCGATGGCGGCGAGGTCTACGCGGAGTGCGGTGCGCATAAAAGGTCGCGCACCGTAGCAGCGCGCGACCCGTCGAGCACGCGCCTCAGTGCGCCGCGCCGTGCGCGAGAATCGCCTGGAGCACCGCGCCCAGCTCCGTGGGGCCGTGCACCGTGCGGTGCGTGCCCTCGAAGGCCACGTGGCCCGTGGTGATGCCCGCCGTCATCTCGCGGTAGGGCTCGGCGAGCTCCTGCGGAAAGCCGAAGCCCGTGAGCGTGGGCACCATCGCCTCGAGGGGAAACTGCTGCGCCGTCACGGTGCGCCCCGTGAGCGTCGAGAGAATGGCCGCGGCGTCGTCCATCGAGTAGTGCCGCGCGGCCGCCAGCTCGATCACCGTGGTGGCCTTCGCGCCCTCGCGCAGCGCGCTCGCCACGGTGGCGCCGATGTCGCGCGTGGCGATCATCGGAAACGCCAGCGCCGTGGGCTGAAAGCTCGGGAGCACGCCCTGCGCGAGCATCCCGAGGGAGCCGCCGAGGTTCTCCATGAAGTACGCGGCGCGCACGAAGGTGCTCGCCGTGCCGGCCACCGCGCGCAGGCCCTGCTCCACCGGGTAGAGGCCCTTGATGGGCCCCGTGCCGTCGGCGTGCTGCGCCGCCACCGACGAGAGCACCACCACGTGCGGCACCGCGCTGCGCCGCACGGCCTCGACGATCGCCTCGCCGGTGCGCCGCTGGTACTCGCGGAAGCTCGGCGCGGCCATGTTGGGCGGCACCAGGAGGTAAGCGCCCTTCGCCCCGCGCAGCGCGCCCGCGAGCGCCTCGGCGTCGCCCAGGTCGGCCACGGCCACCTCGGCCCCGCGCGCGGCCCACGGCGCGCCCTTCGCCGCGTCGCGCACGATCACGCGCACCGAGG
>CAISKJ010000692.1 GCA_903885885.1 uncultured delta proteobacterium | reverse complement strand
CGCGCCGGCGGCCCTCGCGCTCGCCCCCGCGCGCGCCGTGCCCGCCCCCCCGCCGACGCCCCCGCCGCGCTACGAGCTGCGCGCGCCGCTGCGCTACGACGAGACCTTCTCGCGGCTCTTCGCGCACACCCGCATGCTGCGCGCGGTGTTCATGCGCCACGAGAACCTCGCAGGCATGATGGCCGCGCGCCCCGAGGCGCCGACAGACCCGCGGATGCCCGGGCTCATCGCCGTGCGCCGGCGCCTGCGCGACCGCTGGGAGGCGTCGTGCGCGCAGCTCCGGGCGCGCGCCGTCGTGCTCGCGCGCGAGGGCGCGGGCGACGACGTGCTCCACGGGGTGCACCAGCTCTGCGAGATTCACCCCGACCTGCAGCTCGGCGTGCCGGTAAACCCCGCGCTGTAGCCGCGCTACTTCTTCTTCTTGTTGGCCAGCATGCCCATGACGGCGTTGCGGAGCCCCGACGCGATGTTCTTGTTGCCCAGCAGCTTGCGCATGTCGGGCTCGCGCAGGTGCGGCAGAAACCGCATGCCGTCGGTGAGCGGGGTCTTGGGGTTGTTCACCAGGTTGAGCTTCACGTCGTAGAGGCGCGTAAACCCGCGGTCCATCGAGATGCGGCGCAGCACGTCGGCGCTCACCTGGCGGCTCGCCGAGAACTTCAGAATCTCGTCTTCCTGGATCTTCGGCGAGTCGAGCACGGCCGAGAACACCAGGCGGTTGGGCGAGCGAATGAGCAGCGCGCGCTGCCCCGCGTTGCCGAGCATCGCGGTGCGAATCTTCTCCGTGATGGTCATCTTGGCGATCGACTTGTCGACCTTGTCGCCCTGCTCGTTGAGCTTGAGCGTGCCGTCTTCCTCTTCGCGCACGGCGTCGCCTTCGAGGTCCTTCGCGAGCTCGAGGGCCACGCGAAACTCCGCGTCGGCCTGGCGCTCGTCGGCGACGGGCTCGGCGCGCACGGCCGTCGCGCCGCGCCCGCCCTGCTCGTTGAGGGCGGCCACGATGTTGTCGAAGCCGCGGATGTTCACCGTGAGGCCGTTGCGCGCCGCGAGCTCGACGATGCGGTCGGCCGTCGACATGCGCGTGTGCTCGTTCATGTAGAGCGCCTCGATGATCTCGGGGTTCGCGAGGAGCCGCTGCTCGTTCGTCGCGATGATCTCCGAGAGCTCCTCGTCGGAGGTTCGCGCGAGGGTCGCGATGGTCTCGCCCGCGGTCTGGCCGTGGCGCACCACGCGCTCGAGCACCGCGCGGTTGGTGCGAAAGCGCGCCGCGAGGTCGTCGAGCACGGCCGGGTGCAGGTCGGCGGTGCCGAGCGCGCCGTTGAGCACCGCGTCGGGCAGGGCGCCGAGGGTCTTCGCCGCGGCGTCGCGGAGGGCGACGTCTTCGCGGTTGTAGGCGAGCCCGTAGAGGGCGCTCACGAGCGCGGCGGGCGGCAGCGGCGCCATGCCGCGCGCCACCATCATCTTCAGCGGCGCGGGGCCTCCCAGCGCTCTGCGCGAGGCCTCGGGGAGCTGCGAAAAATCAACCGGGTGATCCATAGGAGCGCCACGGTATCGCCGTCACGCCCGCCCATGGAAGGGGAACCTCACCGCATCGTGCGCTCAGCCGCCGGAGCCCTTCTTGAGCTCGGTGAGCACCAGCTTGGCGACGGCCTTGAGTGTGTCGAACACGCCGTTGCCGCGGCTCGCGATGGCCTCGTACTCGGTCGCCTTCAGGGGGTTGAGCAGCTCGCGCAGCTCGGCCACCGAGGCGATGTTGGGCAGGTCGCGCTTGTTGTATTGAATGACGTAGGGAATCTTCTCGAGCTGATACCCCTGCTCCGAGAGGTTGAGCTGGAGGTTCTCGAGCGACTCCATGTTGGCCTCCATGCGCTCGACCTGCGAGTCGGCCACGAAGACCACGCCGTCGACGCCCTTCAAAATGAGCTTTCGCGAGGCGTCGTAGAAGACCTGACCGGGCACCGTGTAGAGGTGAAAGCGGGTCTTGAAGCCGCGGATCTCGCCGAGCGACAGGGGCAGAAAATCGAAGAAGAGCGTGCGGTCCTGCTCGGTGGCGAGGGAGATCATCTTGCCCTTCGCCTCGGGGGCCGTGCGCTGATAGATCCACTGGAGGTTGGTGGTCTTTCCGCACAGGCCAGGGCCGTAATAAACGATCTTGCAGTTGATCTCGCGCGACAGGTAGTTGATGAACGACATCGGCGGGTCCCCTTTTGAGGTCAGTCGTTGAAGAGGTTGTCGATGTCCTCGTCGGTGATCTCACCGAACGGGGTGTTGCCGCCGCGCTGCGGGAGCCGACGGGTGAGCGCTTCGAAGATGTTGTTGAGCTCGTCGCTGGCGCGCTTCACGCGCAGCCGCACGAGGCCCAGCGTGGCGCGCGAGTCGAAGATCACCGCGAGGATCACCCGGTTGCCCACGAGCTGGATGTGGATGTTGGCCTTCACCCCCTCGTGAAACTGGGTCGGAAACTCGTTCTCTTTCAAGAGCTTCGCCATGCCGCCCATCGCCGCGATCGTGCCGGCGATCAGCGAGGCGAGCGAGGTCGTGTCCAGGTTGTCGGTCTCGCCGCTCGCGGCGATGAGCTGACCGTTCTTGTCGACGATGCAGACCACGCGCGCGTTCGCGTCGCGCACCAGCTTGTCGACCACCACCTGGACCTGGTTGAGCTCCTCCTCGTACATCACCATGTTCATGGTCGTCTCCAGAACACCCGCGGGCGTGTTGTCGCCATCACTTGCGCATCCTCGACAGGTACAACAACGCCCCTATAGAGACCTTCGCACCCGCGCCGCCACGCGGCGATCGCCCACATCGAACTTCGAAGGCGACCGTCGGTTTCATCAGCGTGCTCCCCATCGATACCAGAGCGGGGGAGCGCGGAGCAACACCCGACTCCCTCACCCGCGGAGGGTCGCCTCGGGCTCGTGTCTCAACGTCGCACCGCGCGCCGCGCACGCCTCGGCGACCTCGCGCAGCCGCGCGGCATCACAGCCCCCGAGGAGCAGCACCCGCTCGACGCGCGCGCTGTCACGGATCACCGACAGCAGCCCCAGCGCGCCCGCCTCGGCGATCACCACCTCGCACGGCGCGCCCGCCGCGGCGCCCGTTGTCTGCACCGTCAACGTCGCCGCCCAGGGCTCGTGCTGCTCGGCCGCCACGCGCCATCCGAGGCCCGCCGCGAAGCGCACGAGCGCGCGCACGAGGGCCCCGCGCTCGGGCTCGTTCCACGCGAGGCGCACGCGCGCCGTCACGGGGTGGTGATCGTCCGCGTCGGGCGCGCGCGTGACCTCCACGTGGCCTGCGAGCGCGGCGCGCAGCTGCGTGGTGAGCCTCCCCGGGCCGAGCGCGTCGAGCGCGTCGGGCCACGGCTCGCGCACCGCCAACGCGCGCGCGTCGTGACACGCCGCCGCAACGTCTGCGCTCGGAAACGGCCTCACCTGCGTGAGATGCACCGCCGACGCCTCGGCGATCCAATCGCCGCGACCGACGCGCAACGACCCATCGACGCCCGGCGCGCACGCCCCCGCGACGGGCGCGAGGTGCGGCGCGCGCCGCGCGATGCGCTCCCAACTCTGTGCGATGGCCGCTTCGCGCGCGACGACGGCAGGCGCGGCGCTCCACCACGACGCGGCCTCGTCGCGCGAGGGCGCCGAGAGCGGGCCGACGACGGAGCCGACGCGGGCGAGTTCGAAGGCCACGCACCACGGCATCGACGCCCCCGAGGCCAGCGCGCACGCCGCGAGGGTGAGCTCGCTCGCCTCGCGCGCCGAGCCCGCGACCAGCACCCCGACAGGCGCTTCGAAGAGCAGCGCGAGGTCGTCGAAGGGGCCGTCGGGCACCGCGCGGCCCCGCTCGTCGCCGTGCGCGGGCACAACCACCACGACGGCGCAGCGCAGCGACGCGAGCTCGCGCAGCGCCGGCAGCGCCT
>CAISKJ010000691.1 GCA_903885885.1 uncultured delta proteobacterium | reverse complement strand
GTGCTGAGGTCGTAGTAGGCCATCGCGGTCAGCGCGCGGGCATGCAGACGTCGTTGGTGGCGCTGCGGTCGGGGCGCGCGACGCCGCGGGCGTACGACAGCGCGCCGCCGTAGCGGGCGCAGGTGTTGTTGAACACCGCCGACGCGGTGACCACGCAGACGCCCCGCGTGGCGTTGGTCGCCGCGGGGTCGCGCACGCAGAAGGTGGTGGCCTCGCCCGCGCGGTCGGGGCACCCCATGGTGCACGGCAGCGTGCAGAAGCCCTTGGTGGCGCCCGCGGCGATGCGGCACACGCCGCCCGTGAAGTTGCACTCGCTGTCGGCGCCGCACTCGGCGCCCACCCAGCGCTGCGCGAGGTCGACGGCGCGCCCGTCGGTGAGGCGCTCGACGGCCTGCTGGATCTTCACCGCGGTGCGCGGGTGGTTGTGAATGCGACCGTACACTTCGACAATGTCGGCCGCGCTCATGCGCACGCAGCCGTGCGACACGTACCCGCGGCGCAGCGAGCCGCCGTTGGGGGCCGTGAAGCCGTCGATGGGGCCGTGGATGCCGTAGCCCGCCGTCGGGGGGCCCGAGAGGCGAATGAAGGGCAGGCCGGCGAACACCGGCGTGCGCACGCCGCGGTCGTCGTGCCAGATGCGGCAGGGGTAGTAGTAGCCCCAGCCCTCGTCGGCGAACTCGGTGGTGTTGGCGCCGGTGTAGAACACCCCCGTGGGGGCGCGCTCGCTCGTGGGCGTGAGCGAGCGGCCGTTCTCGAGCGCGCCGGGGCCGATGGGAAACACCCGGTCGTACGTGCCGCCGCGGTCGCGCAGGTGCAGCGTGAGGCCGTCGAGCGACACCACGATCTCGGGGTTGGCGAGGGGCTCGACCGCGGGGATGTCTTTGCAGCGCGTGGCGTACATCCACGAGCCCGGGTCGCGCGCCTCGGCCACGCCCGTGACGTCGCCGGTCGAGAGGTCGTCGGTGCCGCCCGACTCGGAGTAGCTCTCGTCGTCGGCGGCGCAGCCCGCCGCGAGCGAAACGAAGGCCAGCGCGCACGCCCCACGGAGCACTCGTGACTTCATGGGGCGCCGGGTAGCACGATGTAGGTGCACGCGTCTACGGCGACTGGCGAAACATCGCGCCGATGGCGCCGAGCACGGTGTCGGGGATCACCAGGTCGCCGCCGAGCGCGGCCCCGGCGCCGTTGGGGCGCGCGGTGACGAAGCCCGTGATCGGCGCGTTGCCGTTGGGGGCGCTCTGAAAGCCCCGCTCGACGGCGCGGCCCATCTGCGGGTCGACGCGGCTCACGAGGCGCGCGAGGGCCATGGGGAGCGTCGCGCCGCCGAGCACGACGCCGTCGGCGTTGAGGCCCGCGATGGCCATCGGGGCCGCGTGCGGGGCGCGGGCCTCGCGGTAGCGGGCGAGCACGTTGGCGCCGTAGGCCATCCAGAGGTTGTTGCCGTCGGGGACGAGCAGCAGCTCGAACTGGTTGTTCACCTGGAGGGCCTCGCGCACGCTGCGCTGCACGGTGGCGGGCACGGGCATCACGACCAGGAGCGACCCGGCGGGGAG
>CAISKJ010000690.1 GCA_903885885.1 uncultured delta proteobacterium | reverse complement strand
GGCGGTCGCTGGCGGCGCGTGACGTGACGCGCGGTCGGGGTGTATAGGCCTCGCGAAGAGGAGCGACGCACCCCGATGTCCGATTGGAAAGCCCTTGCGCAACGGTGGATCGACGAAGACCCGGACCCGGTCACGCGGGCCGAGCTGCAGGCCGTCGTCGACGCCGACGACGCCGCGTCGCTCGCCGATCGCCTCGGGGCGAAGCTCGAGTTCGGCACGGCGGGCCTGCGCGGCGTGATCGGCGCGGGGCCCAACCGCATGAACCGCGCGGTGGTGATTCGCACCACGGCCGGGCTCTGCGCGTACCTCCTCGCGAAGTCCCCCGACGCGGCGCAGCGCGGCGTGGTGGTGGGCTACGACGGTCGTCGCATGAGCCGCGAGTTCGCGCTCGACGCCGCGGCCGTCATCGCCGCCGCGGGCATGGTCGCGCACCTCTTCGAAGACGTGGCCCCGACGCCCCTCACGGCCTTCGCCGTGCTCGACCTCAGGGCCGCCGCGGGCGTGATGGTCACCGCGAGCCACAACCCCCCAGAGTACAACGGCTACAAGGTGTACTGGGGCAACGGGGCGCAGATCATTCCGCCGCACGACAAGGGCATCGCCGACGCCATCGACGCCGTCGGCCGCGCCGACCGGGTGCCGCGCGCAGACCTCGCCGACGCGCGCGCGAAGGGCCTCTGCCGCACCGTGAGCGACGCCGTGAGCGAGCGCTACCTCGCGGGCCTGCGGGCGCTCTCGCCCTGCGCCGACGCGCCCGCCAACCTCACGATGGTGTACACGGCGCTCCACGGCGTGGGGGCGAAGCTCGCGCTCGCGGTGCTCGCGCGCTGGGGCCGCGTGGCCTCGGTGGTCGAGCAGCAGGAGCCTGACGGGGCCTTCCCCACGGTGGCCTTTCCCAACCCCGAAGAGAAGGGCGCGATGGACCTCTCGATGGCCCTCGCGCGCCGCGAGCGCGCCGACCTCGTGATCGCCAACGACCCCGACGCCGACCGCCTCGCGGTGGCCGTTCCGCGCGGCGACGGGTGGACGCAGCTCTCGGGCAACGACGTCGGCGTTCTGCTCGGCCACCACCTGCTCACCGAGGGCGACCGCTCGGGCGCGCGCCTCGTGGCCATGTCCATCGTCTCGTCGCCCCTCCTCGGCGTGATCGCGCGCGCCCTCGGCGTGCGCTGCGAAGAGACCCTCACGGGCTTCAAATGGATCGCCAACCGCGCCCTCGAGGTGGAGGCGGCCACGGGCGAGCGCTTCGAGTTTGGCTACGAGGAGGCCCTCGGATACAGCGTGTCGACGCTCGTGCGCGACAAAGACGGCGTGAGCGCCGCGTACGTGATGGCCGGCCTCGCGGCCTCGCTCAAGGCGCGCGGGCAGACCCTGCTCGATCGCCTCGAGGCCATTCACCGCGAGTACGGGTACTTCGTCTCGGGGCAGCGCAGCGTCACCGCCAAGGGCGCCGACGGCATGAAGGCCATCGGGGCCACCATGGCGGCCTTTCGCGCGCAGCCGTTGAGCGCGCTCGGCGGCATCGGCGTGGTGGCCACGCGCGACTTCTTCGCGGGCACCCGCACCGACGCCGCGGGCAGCGTCACCGCGCTGGGCCTGCCCCCCTCGAACGTCATCGCGTACGACCTCGCGGGCGGCGGTCGCGTGATGCTCCGCCCGAGCGGCACCGAGCCCAAGATCAAGTTCTACTTCGACCTCTGCGAG
>CAISKJ010000689.1 GCA_903885885.1 uncultured delta proteobacterium | reverse complement strand
CGGCCTGCGCGGCGGGCACGGGCTGCGTCGCGGGGCGCTGCGAGCGCGCCGTGGGCGTCGACGCGACGGGGGTCTCGTGCGCGGGCGGAGGCGCCCCGGTGGAGCTCGGCGGCGGGCGCTGCGCGGGCGCCGTGGCCGAGACGTCGTTCCGGTGGGCCATCTGCTCGTGCACCAACCTTCGCATGACGACGCCGCTGCTCACCGACGGCTTCGACAGCACCACGGGGCCCTACGCGCCCGGCGGCACGGGCGCCGGCGTCGGCGCCAACGGGGCGTTTTCGAACACCAACACCACCGACGTGGGCGGGCCCCTGTGGATCGGGTCGAGCACCGACTGGGGCATCTCGAGCCCGCAGCGCGTGCGACAGTTTCTTCGCGTAAACAGCGGCATCATTCCCGCCAACTCGCTCGACGTGGCCGAAGACGCCTACGTGCGCGGCGACATTCGCGCGTCGGTGCCCGTGAACATCGCCGGCGCCCTCCACGTGCCCGAGGGGGCCATGGTGACAGACAATGTCATCTCCCGTCGCACGCTGCGCGAGCCCGTGACGGTGACCCCGCCCTGCGACTGCGACGCGTCGAGCTTCGTGCCGGTGGTCGAGTACGCCAACGCCGCGCGGAGCCGCAACGACAACGCGCGCATCGGCCTCGACCTCGACGCCCTCGCGGCGCCCACCACCGCGCGGCGCCTCGACCTCCCGTGCGGGCGCTACTTTCTCTCGCGCATCGGGGGTTCGGGGCCCATCACCATCGTGGCCCACGGGCGCACGGCCCTCTTCGTCGCGGGCGACATCGACGTGAACGCCGCGCTCACCATCACCCTCGACCCCGGCGCCGAGCTCGACGTGGTGATCGGCGGCCGCCTGCGCGCCACCTCGGCGCTCACCGTGGGCTCGCGCAACTACCCCGCCCTCACCCGCGTGTATGTGGGCTCGCCCGAGGGCTTCGACGTGACCAACGTCACCGCGCTCGGGGGCAATTTTTATGTGCCCGGCGGGCGCTTTCGCACGACCGCGACGCTCGAGGTGTTCGGCGCCGTGTTCGCGGGCGACTTCCTTTCGACCTCGACGGTGGCGGTGCACTACGACCGCGCCGTGCTGCGCGCGGGCGACGTGTGCCGCAACCCGCCGCCCGTCGCCCCCGGCGACGCGGGCGTGGCCGACGCGGGCGCCCCCGACGCGGGGGGCTTTCCGATGTGCATGAGCTGCCGCGACTGCGCCAACCAGGCGTGCGTGGGCGGCCGCTGCGGCGCGTGCCGGAGCGACAACGACTGCTGCGCGCCGCTCCAGTGCTGGATGGGCCGCTGCGTGATCGTGCCGGGCTGAGAGACCTCAGCGCGCGGGCGAGGCGGCGAGCTCGATGGAGCCGCGCTCGTTGCCGCAGATCACGGCCTGAAAGCCCAGCGCGCGCAGGCCCGCGCGGTGCTCGGGGCGCGCGATGCGCTCGAGCCACTCGCGGTCGCAGCGGCCGTGGTCGAAGCGCAGCGCGACGGCCCAGGGCCGCTCGGTGTGCACGCACCCGAGGCCCGGCGCCGAGAGCCCGTCGAGGGCGCCGGCCAGCGCGATGCGCCGCGCGCGGCGTCCCCACGCGTCGTCGCGCGCGGCGTCGCCCGCGTCGCGCAAGAGCTCGGCGAGCTTGCCGTTCGCGCGGGCGAACATGGCCTCGCGGCGGCGGAGCATGAGCGCGTGCATCGCCGCGCGGCGGCGCGCGATCTCGTCGCGCAGCGGG
>CAISKJ010000688.1 GCA_903885885.1 uncultured delta proteobacterium | reverse complement strand
GCGTCGAGCTGGCCGCGTCGCTCACGCGCGTGGGCGCCGCGGTCACGCTGGTGACGGCCCTCGGCTGCGCCTCGCTCGCGTGGCGCGACGCGCGCTCCGGCGGCCGCCGCGGCTCGCTCGTGCTGCCCCTCACGGTGGGCCTCGCGGCGGGGCTCCTCATGATGTTCGGGGCGCGCTACCCCTTCGACCACCACCCGGTGGTGAAGGCCGCCTACGCGCTCCCCCTCGCGGTCCCGCTGTGCGCCGCGTTCGGCCTCTTCGTCGCAGGCGAGGAGCCCGCCACGACGACCCGCGCGGCCACCGCCCGCGCCGTCAGCGTGTCGGTCGCGCTGGGCGTCGTCGGGTGGGTGCTCTACGCCGTGCGCCGCGAGGTGTACGGCCACTGACGCGTCGAGCGGCGCGTCGCAGGTCTACGTTGCGCGTCTCGATCGGTCGGAGGGCGCGTCGCAGGTCTACGTTGCGCGCCTCGATCGGTCGAAACGGACAAAGGAGGTCTACTTTGCGCGTCTCGATCGGTCGGAGGGCGCGTCGCAGGTCTACGTTGCGCGTCTCGATCGGTCGGAGGGCGCAAGGCAGACCGGATTGTCACTGCGCGCAGTGATCTACGACGAGGTGGGCGGTGAACGACGAGCCCACGCGCGGCGACGCGCGCAGGGCGACCTCGCCGTTGCAGGTGCGGCCGCCGCACTCGTAGCTGCCCTCGTAGCGCGTGGGCATCGGCGCGTCGGCGGTGTACTCGCCGCCGGGGATCTCGAAGGTCCACATGCAGTCTTGATGGGCCTCGACCTTGATGCAGAGCGCGCGGCGCGTGGCGGCGAGCGCGTCGGCCCCCTGCGGCGGCGCGTACGTCGACACCCAGAGCGGGAGCTCGCGGTCGAAGCGCATCGTGCACGTCGTACCGTCGGCCCCGGGCTCGCAGTAGCGCGGCGGCGCGCAGCGGCCCGCGTTGCACGCGGTGAACATGTACCGGCGCACCGTGGCGTCGGCCTCGACGCGCGGCGGCGGAGGGACGCAGCACCCGCAGCCCGCGCTCGTGTCGCACACGTTGCCGTCGTGGCAGTCGGCGTCCGCGGCGCAGCGGCCGGGCGCGCCGTCGGCGCCGCGGGCGCAGTGAAAGCGCTCGACCTGCGACCACGACGTGACGGCGGCGCGCGGGTCGTCGTGCGACGGCTGCGTGACGACGCGCGGGGCCTCTTGCGTGGTGCAGGCCGCGACGGTGAGCGAGAGCGTAACGAGGAGGTGGCGCATGGGCGCGCACTCTAGACAGCGCCGCGCGGGCGCCCAAAGGCAATCGGTGCGGCGCGGCGCGTCAGCCCGTCTTGCCGAAGAGGGCCTCGCGGGTGTCGGGCTCGAGCGAGTGCATCACGGCGTCGAGGGCGTTGGCGCGCGCCACGAGGTCGCTCGGAATGGGCATGCGCGACGTGTCGATCCAGAGGGTCTGGCAGGGCGGGTTCTCGCGCCAGGTGGCGTAGCCCGCGCGCAGCTTGCGGAGGTAGTCGGCGGTGATGCCCGACTCCATGTCGCGCTTGCGGCGGCGGATGCGCGCCATAATCGTGCGGAGCTCCGCGTCGAGGCAGATGAGCCGGTCGGGGCGCGGCAGGCCCTCGAAGAGGCGATCGTAGAGCTCGCGGTACAGGCCGAACTCCATCGGGTCGACGGTGATGCGCGCGAAGATGGGGTTCTGCTGCGGGGTGAAGTCGGTCACCACGCTGCGCCCCTCGGCGATGCTCTGCGCGATCTCGTTCACCTGGTCGACGCGCTGCGTGAGGAACGACACCTCGGTCTGAAAGCCCCAGCGCTCGATGCCGCCGGGCGCATAGAAGCGCTCGAGAAAGGGGTTCTCACCGAAGCGCTCGGGCACGAAGCTGGCGCCCGTGCGCCGCGCCACGATGGCCGCGAGGGTGCTCTTGCCGACGCCGATGGGGCCGACGCACGCGATCCAGGTGCCGCGCTTACGAATCATGGAGATGCTCAAACGGGTATCACCCTGTCTGCGGGCCGCGAAACATTCTGCCGTCGGATCACAGGGCGAGCTCGAGGCTCACGGGGCAGTGGTCCGATCCCTTGACGTCGGGGTGGATCTTCGCGTCGGTGACGGCGGGCGCGAGGGCGTCGCTCACGAGAAAGATGTCGATGCGCCAGCCGACGTTCTTGGCGCGCGCGCCGCCGCGCTGCGACCACCACGAGTAGTGGCCCTTCTCGCCGGGGTGGCGCGCCCGAAAGACGTCGACCATGCCCTCGCGCACGTAGCCGCGAAAGTCCTCGCGCTCCTCGTCGGTGAAGCCCGGGTTCTTGCGGTTGCTCTTGGGGTTGGCGAGGTCGATCTCCTCGGGGGCCACGTTCATGTCGCCCACCATCACCACCCGCTCGCCGCGCTGGTGGCACGCGCGAACAAACGCGGTGAGATCTTTCGCGAACTGGCGTTTGAAGGGCAGGCGCACGAGCTCCGCGGCCGCGTTGGGGAAGTACCCCGCGATGAAGGTGAACCCCGCCGACCGGCTCACGATGATGCGCCCCTCGTCGTCGAAGGCCTTGATGCCCAGGCCCTTCGTGTGGGCGAAGCCGAGCCCCTTGCGCGTGAGCGTCGCCGTGCCCGAAT
>CAISKJ010000687.1 GCA_903885885.1 uncultured delta proteobacterium | reverse complement strand
CCGCTCGACGAGCACACGCCGCCGATGCACGAGAAGCCAGCATTGCAGGCGACGCCGCCGCAGCACGTCTCGCCGCTGCCGCCGCAGGGGGCCGGCATGCCGCCCGAGAGCCGCGCGCAGGAGCCGCGCTGGCACGAGAGGCCCGAGTTGCATGCGGTGCCGCCGCAGCAGGGCTGCATCTCGTCGCCGCACGCCATGGGCATGCCGCCCGTGGTGCTCGTGCGGCACGAGCCCGCGGTGCACGCGAGGCCCGGGTTGCACGCGGTGCCGCAGCACATCTGGCCGTCGCCGCCGCAGGCTGCGGGGGCAGGGTTGCACACGGCGCTCACGTCGCAAGTGAGGCCCGGGTTGCACGAACTCCCGCTACAGCAAGGCTGGAGCGAGTCGCCGCAGGGGGCGGGCATGGTGCACATGTCGGCCACGCACGCGAGCGTGCCCGCGCAGGTGGCGCCGGGGCAGCAGTGCTGGCCCTCGTTGCCGCAGCGCTGGCACATGCCCGTGACGCACGCGAAGCCCGCCTGGCAGATGTCGCCGGCGCAGCACGTTTGACCGTCGGCGCCGCATGCCGCCGCCGCGGCGGCGCACATGCCCCCCGTGCAGGTGGGGCCCTCGCAGCACTCGGCGCTCGACTCGCAGCGCGCGCCCGAGCGCTGACAGCAGCGACCCGTCATGCAGTCGGCGCCATCACAGCAGTCGGACGCGCTCGCGCACGTGGCGCTCGGGAGCGAGCAGCACGCGCCCTCACGGCACTCGTTGCCGCTCTCGCAGGCGGTGCCGCCGCAACAGCGCTCGCGGGCCTGACCGCAGCGCTCGAGCGGCGGGTCGGCGTCGGGAGCGGGCTGGTCGAAGGGTGTGTCGTCGAAATAGAAGATGTCGCTCTTGGGCTTGTCGTAGCCCGCGCCCGCGTCGTCGGCGACCGAGCCGTTGGCGCAGGCGCCGAGCGCCACGAGCGCTCCGAGCGCGAGGCTGAGGAAAGAAGAAGTTCTCATTGCGAGCACGGTGTCTCCTGCCCGGGAGGTTGCCCTACGAAGGCCCGTCGGGTCCAGTGGCGCCGCCCGCCGACGTCGGCGATGCGACGACAGGGCGGTGGCGAGGGCGCGTCGTTGAATCGCGCGCACACCTGCGGTACGCAGCCCAATCATGCGAAGGGCGGCGTCGCGGTGAGGCGAATTTCATGGGCCGGGCTCGTCACGCTCATCGCGCTACATGTCGCCATCGGGCTGTACGGCATCAATCAGCCGCTGCGCTGGGGCCACTACGGGTTTCACGTGGCCGAGCACGGGCTCGGCGCGCGCAACCTCAACCGCTGGGGCACCTGGGAGTTCACGACCTTTTATGGCCTCGGGCGTCCGCCCGTCACGGCCTACAACTTTCACCACGCCGCGCGGCTGCACATCCCGCTCGCGCTGATGCACCGACTCTTCGGCGACGCCCCGTGGACGGCGCGCATCCTCTCGGTGCTCCTCGGGTGCCTCACCGTCGCCGGCGTGTACCTCTTCGCGCGTCGCGCGCGCGGCGACCTGCAGGGCTTCGTCGTCGCGGGGCTCTTCGTGTTCAGCCCCATCCACGTGGCCTACGCCAACCTTGCCGACATTCAGACCGTCGCGATCGGGGCGATGTTCTGGTTCGGCTATTTCGCACAGGGGCTCGCGCGCGGACCCTCGCGTCGCCAGCGCGTCGGGCTCCTCGTCGCGGGCGCCGTCGGCGGCTTCGCTGACTGGGCGTGGTACCCCATTCTATGCCTCACGGCGGCGGTGCTGCTCCTCGTCGCGCGCCCCTGGCGCCGAGACGACGCGCGCCTCCCTGACGAGACGGCGCGCTACCTCCGCAACACGCTCTGGATGTTCGCCAGCGTGAGCGTCGCGATCGTGGTGCAGCACTTCCTCCGCGCGTGGCACTACGGGCTGCTGCACGACCTCACCAACACCTACGGCCAGCGCAGCGGCGGCCTCGGTGTCTTCGTCCGCGACTTTCTGTTTCAGCGCCTCACGATGAACCACACGGTCCCCGTGCTCGTGGCCACGGCGCTGTGGCCGCTCTTCGTCTATGCGCAGCGCCGCCGCGACCTCGGCACCGTCATCGTCGCGAGCTACCTCGTCGGCCAGACGCTGTACATGTTCAAGTTTCCCACCGAGTTCTGCGCGCACGAGTATCGGAGCTACCTCTTTGCCGCGCCGATGGCGTTCGCCGCAGGCGAGGTGGTGCTCCCCGCGGGACGCCTCGCGCGGCGCTTGTTCCGCGAGCCCGAGACGCTCCTCGCGTCGTTCGAAACGGGCGCCGTGTTCGTCGCGCTCTTCGCGCAGGTGCCTACGGCCTACTTCATGGCCGACCTCTCGCGCGAGCGCGCCGGATCAACGAGCACACGCGCCTACGACGCCCACCACGGCGACACCATCGCGGCCGAGGTGATCGGCGCGTTGAGCTCGCCCGAGGGCATCGTGCTCCTCGGTCCGGGCGCACCCTACGATCGCATCGAGGTTCCCTTTCTCTTCAACCGCCTCGCGCGCTACGCCACCACGCCCGACGAGGCGCGGGTCCAGTGGTCGAACGGCTCGGTGATCCTCTTCACCGACGAGGCGCACGTGGTCGCCCCCGAGTGGCGCTCGATCATGCAGGGCGCGCGCATCGTGCTGCTCGACGGGCGCGCCATTGTCGACCTCACGCCCTCGCGCAAGGCCTCCGTCGAAGAAATGCGCTGGTCGATCCCCGAGCTCTGGTCGCCGGTGCAGCGATACTTCTACGCGCCCATGCACGGGCCGGTGCTTGTGCGCGCGGGTAACCCCGAGCATGCGCGCGACGTCGCGGTCACCCTCGGCCTCGACGCGACGACTGTCACGGCCGCAGCCGCGGGACGCACCCCCGCCCTCGACGCGCTCCCCGCGGCGCTGAAGCTCCCCGCGTCAGGCTCGCGCTGACTGCTTTGCGACACCCACGCATCGCGCGCCGTCGGACACCGAGAACGCTCTCAGATCGCTGCGACCGACGAGAGGATCGCATGCACGCCTTCGCTCGCAACCGTCACGTCGGCGCGCGCCGCGATGACGGCGGTGCGGCCACCGGACACCGTGACTACGCCGCCCGATCCACGGACCTCGACGGCGCCTCGGACGACCGTGAGGGCACGCAATCGGCCGTGCGCCGGGAGCGCGAGCGCGCCGCGACCCGCGAGGCGCGCGACGTCGAGGTCGCGCGAGAAGAGCGCCTCCGTTGTGGGGCCACAGAGCGGCCTCACGCCAAGCGGCGCGGACACGTCGGCGCTGCCGGCGCGCACGCGGGCCTCGCGCAGAAACTGCTCGCCGCGCGGGCGCTGCCAATCCGTGACGGCGAGCGCGTGCTCGACGTGGAGCGCGCGTGAAACACCGTCGGGCGAGGGGTTTCCGCGCACGTCGTAGCGGCGGTTCCAGTCCCAGTAGCGGTAGGTCACGCCCTTGCGGCCGGCGCGTACGACCTGCGGCTCGACGAGCGTAACACCGCGGCCGATCGCGTGCGCAGTGCCCGCATCGACGACGAAGAAATCGCCCGGCGCGACGGGCACGAAGGCGAGCAACGCGGACACGTCGCCGCCGCTGCGCAGAGCCTCGCGCATGAGGTCGGGCGTCGCGCCGTCGGCGAGGCCGAGGTAGAGCCCGCACCCCGGCATGGCGTCGAGCACGTACCAGCTCTCGGGCTTGCCGCATTCGTCGGGCGCGAGGCCCGCGTAGTCGTCGGCGGGGTGAATCTGAACCGACAGGTTGTCGGCCGCGTCGAGGAGCTTCACGAGCAGCGACGTGCAGCCGCGCGGGGCCTCGTCGCCGAGCAGGTGCGCGGGGTCGCGCGCCGCAAGGTCCGCGAGCGTGAGGTCGGTGCCCGCGACGCGGCTCGGAAACTCGGGTCCCGCAGAGAGTTCCCACGACTCTCCGACACGGGTCGCAGGGTCGAGGCCGAGGTCGCGCTTGTAGTGATTGACGATCGCGGTGCCGCCCCACGGCGTGCGCGCCGGGGGCGTGAAATTGTCGGGCGCGAGGAGCCATGCGTGCATGAGAGAGGTCCGTAGTCAGAGCCGCAAGACGAGCTCGGCGACGGCGCCCGAGAAGAGCGGAACGTCGCGGCAGACGCCGCCCGAGCAGACGCGCCCGCCGGGCGTCCACCCGCCGAAGACGCGCACGAAGTTGCTGATGGAGAAGTTCCAGCGCACCTCGGCCGAGGGGTACAGCGTCGGGAGGCGCGGGTCGACGGTAACGTTCGACGGATCTGGGGCGCGGCCGAAGGGCGACTCGAAGAGCAGCGCCTCGCCGCCGGGGCGGCTGGTGTTGTCCCACCGCAGCGTGGCCGACACCACGAGCGGGAGCCCGTGCGACCACGAGAGCGACACGCCGCCGCGTACGCCCGTTACGAGCTGCGCAAGGTCGAAGCCCGTGATGCGATCGAACACGAAGTTGCGCTCGAAGCGGTTGTCGATGCGCAGCTCGAGCGAGTCGTTGGCGCCGACGGGAAACGCGACGTCGATGTCGGCCTGCACCGACTCGTGCTTGATGTCGCCCGCGCGAAACTCGGGCTCGGCGCCACCCGTGGCGGGCGCGGTGCCCGCGTGAAATTCACGGCGGTAGCCGACCGTGGCGAGGAGGTTGAAATCGCCGCGCGATACGCGGGTGACGCTCCCACCACCGAGGCCGCCCGCCGCGACGGGAGCGCCTCCTGCCGCCGCCGGCGCGTTGGTAGGCGCCTCGCCCGGGGCCGCGGGCTGCGCGACGGGGCGCGATCGGCGGCGCACGGCGAAGTATGTGTGCGACGTGGTGTAGCCGTGCGTTGCGTCCCAGGGGTCGACGAGGTTGCCGCCCTCGTCGAAGTGATCGCTCCACCCGTAGAGCACGGAGTTGAGCGTGAGCATCCACGGCGAGCCTTCGAGCGCATAGTCGACGCGAACGCGGGCGCCTCGCGTGTTGGCGTTCGTGAAGATGCGCTGGTCGTCGCGCTCGAGCGACGGAGCCGTGGAGTAGATCCGCGCAACGTCGCGCGGCGTGCTCCCACCGAGCTGTGAGGGCGCAAGAAGGTAGTTGGTGTAGTCCTTCCACTCGGCGAGCACGGTCCACCGACCGGCGATGAGCTGCGCCGAGCCGTAGATGCCGCGGCCCCACGTGATGCGCGTGGGCCCCTGCTGGTTGCCGTTGGCGTCGACGCGCAAGTGCGTCTGCCGACGCAGCACGTCGGCCTCGCCGTAGAGGGTCAGCGCGCCGTCGAGGAGCGAGGGGAGCTCGAAGCGCCAACCGGCCACGTCGACGTCGTCCTGGCGCCGCGCGCTCGCGTCGCGCTCGAAGCCGGCGTGCACGAAGTGACCGGACATCTCGAGGTCGCCGTCGCGGCCGGCACGTGTGGCCACCGAGGCGCCGTACAAGAGGTCTTGGGGGTCGGGGAAGATCGCGAGGGAGATCGGGTCGAGGTTCTGCGGGTTCGAGAGGCCGCCGAAGGCGCGCACGGTGAGCCGGTCGCGCTCGTACTCGAAGCGCCCGCCGCGGAGCGTGGTGTCGAGGCCGATGGGGTCGACCTTGCGGAATGCGAGCGCGAGGCCGCGGCCGAAGACCTGATAGTAGTCACCGGCCTCGAGCGTGAGCCCGCGCCGTTGAAAGCGAATGTTCACGCGCTCGGGGAGCACGTTGGCGACGTTGTCGTACGTGAGTCCGAGCGAGGGCCGGTACGTGCCCGGGCGCCAGTTCGGCTGCAGGTAGCAGAGGTCGGCCTCCGTGGGCGTGCACGAGCTGTCGTGGTTGACCGGCGAGAAGCCGTCGAAGCGCAGGTAGAAGCGCCAGGGCGCGGCCTGCATCGCAAAATCGAGCCGCTCGGTGAGCGACCCGAAATTGTCGTCGTGCACGTTGCGGTCAAAATTGACGCCCCGGAAGCGCGCGATCGACGTGTTGGTGAACGAGAAGGACGTGGGCCCGAGCCCAGGCAGACGCGCGATGATCCCCTGAGCGCCCGCGGCCGATGGAGCCGCGAGCGCAGAAAGGACAAGGAGCGATGCGAGGGGGGCGACGCGAGACGCGCCGTAGGGCACGAGAGGCTTCCTGCGGGGGGTTACGGGGTGCAGGTGTTCGGGTTGGCGAGCACGTCGTCGAGGGCGGCCTTGATGGCCGTCAGGCCCGTTTCAGTGCCATAGCCGCGGTAGCGGATCACGCCACGCGCGTCGACGATGAGGTTGCCGGGGAACGCCAGGCCCGGGTAGTAGGGCTGAAGGGTCTGCTGCGGATCCATGAGCTCGGGAATCGTGAGCCCATAGCGCGTGCGCCATGTGTTGCAGAACGCGGGCGTGATCGCCGAGCGGTCGGGGTTCTGCACGAGCACCTGCACGACGCGGACGCCCTGCTCGCGATACATCGCGAGCTCGCTCTCGATCTGGCGGGCCTCCATCTGGCAGGGCACACACCACCCCGCGCCGATGATGACCACGGTGGCGGGGGCGGTGAAGAAGTCGCTTCCTGCGAAGTTCCACGGCTCGCCGTCGCAGGTGTTGAGCGTGAAGGGCTCGAAGCGACGGCAGAGGCTCGAACCGTAGGGCCCTGACGGGTAGACCTGCGTGGGGGTCGTGACGTCGACGGGCGCAGGGGCGTCGGGCGCGACCGCGACGTCGGGCGTCGTGGCTGCATCGACCGGGGCGGGCGTGGACGTGCCCTCGTTGGACCCGCAACCGGAGAGGGCGAGGGCGGCGAGGGTGAAGGCGACAACGACGGATCTCATCTCAGGATCTCCTCGTGAAACGTTGGAATACAAACAGCGAGACTACACTGCACCTACCGTGAGAAGGGACGCACTAGGGCGACGCCATCATCGCAGGAATGCACGACCCCGAACCGTTGGTGTTGCGGCGGCACGAGAAGCCCGAGGGGCAGGGGGTCGCTGCGGTCGTGCAGTTAACCGGGATGCAGAATCCATTGGCGAAGCGCCGAGACGTGGTCTGCGTGAGCTGGATCTGCCGCTGGCAGAAGTACCCTTCGGAGGCCCGGCAGTCGGTGTTCGTGGTGCAGCCCTGGTAGCAGGTGCCAAGGTCTCCGCGCGCATACGAACTCGACGGGAGGCAGACGCCACCCGTAGGGCAGTTGGCTGCGGGGAGCGGCACGGTCATCCCAGCCTCACCCCAAAAGGTGCTGCTGTTGAAGCCCTGGGGGAGGATGCAGCGTGAGAGGCAGTACCCGCCGTTCCACCCGGTGTAGAAGGGGTTGCCGCGGGAGTCGGGGTTGAAGTCGGGCTGGCAAATCCCCGAGCGGCAGATGCGGTCGGGCGGAGGCGTAGCAGAACCCGTGCGCATTTCGGGCTCGCACGTTTGACCCAGGGTGCGGCCGGTGGGGGTGGTCGCCATGGGGCGGCAGCGGCCCGACTCGTGGTCGCAGACGTTGCCGTTCACGCAGCTCGTGTCGCTGCACACGTGGATGCACGCGCGCACCTCGTTGAGCGTGCCGCCGTTGTAGACGCGACACGTGAACGAGTCGGGGCGCTCGCAGTCGACGCCGTTGGCGCACACTCTCACGCACAGTCGCGGCGCAGTACCCACGGCGGGCGGGCACCAACCATCGACCGCGCCGGCCCCGTCGGGGAGAACGAGAACGCAGTCTTTGTCACTGGTGCAGGTGCGGTTGCACTCACCACCCGAGATACCCGACGCGGTCTCGGTGCGGCACGTGAGCCCTTCTGCGCACTCCGCATCTGCTCGGCAGGGCCCATAAATGAGCGACGACTGCGGCGGGGGCTTGTCGACCTCGACGACGTCGGGCGCGGCGTCGGTCGCCGCGTCGACGGGGGTCACATCGGTCGTTGACGCATCGGGTGAGGCCGTCTCGCTGCCGCACGCGGCGATCGACGCCACGACGAGAGCGGAACCGAACACACGCGAAAAGAACGGTGCAAAGCGAGCGGCGTGCATGGTGCGCCGAACCAAGTATCGCAGTCGCGTGAAGGTCGCAATGGCGCTCAACGGTTTGCCACACAAACCGCCATCGGGGGCCTCGTGGGCACCACCCGCCGCCCCGCGGTCGAGAGCTCTCAATAGAATCGGTGCGTGGTACGTAACTGGCCCCATGAAGCACCGCGCGCTCGCTCTGGCCCTGATTTCTGTCGCATCGCTGTCGACGCTTTCGAACTCCGCGCAGGCCTCGCCGGGTACGGCCGCGCAGGAGTTCACGCTCCCCGCCGCAGCGGGGGCGAACTTTCGCGGGCGCTTCAACCTGGCCGACCATCTGGGGCGCAGGCCCGTGGTGATTCTCTTCTGGGCCACCTGGTGTCAGCCGTGCCTGCAGGAGCTCCCGGTGTATCAGGCGCTCTTCCAGCGCTATGGCGGGCGCGTGATGGTGGTGGGCGTCTCGATGGACGGGCCCGACACCGTCTCCGAGGCAGGATCCACCACGCGACGCATGGGCATTACCTTCCCCATCGTGACCGACCTCGAGACGCAGGTCGTGTCGGTGTACAACACGCGTCGGGCCGCTCCGTTCTCGGTGTGGATTGATCGTTCGGGCACTATTGCGCGCGAACGCGAAGGATTCTCGATGAGCGAGGTGCCCACGATCAACGCGGGGGTCGCCGAGCTCGCGGGCGTTCGTCCGGCGGCGCCCAATGCGCCCGCGCCTCCCGCCGCGCCGCCCTCCGCGCCCGCCGCCCCCGTGGCGCCCGTCGCCCCGACT
>CAISKJ010000686.1 GCA_903885885.1 uncultured delta proteobacterium | reverse complement strand
GTGCCGTCGCAGTCGGCGAAGCCCTCGGTGCACGCGCCCACCGCGCACGCGCCGGCCACGCACGCGGCCGTCGCGTTGGGACCCGCGGCGCACGCGCTCCCGCACGCGCCGCAGTGCTCGAGGGCGGTGCGCGTCTCGGCCTCGCACCCGTTGGCGGGGTCGGCATCGCAGTCGGCGAAGCCCGCGCGGCACGCGAAGCCGCACGCCCCCGCGGCGCAGGTCGCGTCGGCGTTGGCGGGCGCCGAGCACACCGTGCCGCACGCGCCGCAGTGGTCGGGGGCAGTGCGCGTGTCGGTCTCGCACCCGTTGGCGGCGTTGTCGTCGCAGTTTCCGAAGCCGTTCGCGCAAACGCCGACCTCGCACGCGCCCAGGCGGCACACGGGCGAGGCGTTGTCGAGCGCGGGGCACGCGGCACCACACGCGCCGCAGTGGGCCACGTCGTTCTGGAGATTGGTCTCGCAGCCGTCGCCGATCGCGAGGTTGCAGTCGCCGTAGCCCGCGTTGCAGCGGTCGATGGCGCACATGCCCGCCGCGCACGCCGCGACGGCGCCAGGCACGGCGCAGGCCGCGCCGCACACGCCGCAGCTCGACACGTTGCTTCGCGTGTCGACGCAGGCGCCGGTGCAGCACGTCCGGTCCGCGGGGCACGGGCGCGCGGGGTCGCAGCCGGGCGCGCACGTGGTTCCGCGGCACAGGTTGCCGATGGGGCAGTGGTCGTCGGTCACGCACTGCACGCAGGTGTGCGTGCGCGTGTCGCAGCGGAGCGCGCTCACGCCACCGTCGGTGTCGGTGGTGCGGCACGCCTCGTCGGAGCGACAGCCCGCCACGCAGGTGAGGGTCCCCGGGTCGCAGTAGCTGTCCGATGCGCACGTGTCGCGCGATGGGAGGCATCGCACGCACGTGCCCGTGACGAGGTTGCAGACCGCCCCTTCGGGTGCCGCCGCGCAGTTTGAGTCGGCGGTGCAGCGCGTGGGCCCCGCGTCGTCGGGCGCATCGCTGGCGTCGGCAGCGTCGCCCGCCGCGTCGCTGACGTCGGCTGCCGCATCGGGCGCGGCGCCGACCACCGGTCGACCGTCGCACGCGGCCAGCGCCGCACACAGAAGGCCCACGAGTGCCGTCGTACGCCGACGTAGCGCGAAGCAATCAACCATCGGTTCTCTGCTCTTTCGTCAAGGGGAACCAACGGGCACAGCGGCACGTTTTCCGCGCGCCCCGGAGGTCCATTGCGTCGCGATCACAGCGCGGCCCCGCAACCATGGTCAACGCCAATGCGACGCACCGGGGCGCGAACCAGGGAATATTCCGATTTTGGCGGAGCACCCTTGCGCCTCTGCCGCTCGGTTCGTGCGACCGCTGCGCCGCGTCGTACCGCTACAAGAGTCCGCTTTGGCGCGCACGAGCGTGGGCGGCCAGGCGCGTACCGACGGCTACTGCGCGGGCGTCGCGGCGGTGGCGGGCACCCAGGGCATCACGGGCTCGGCCACGAAGTCGTCGGCGGTGATGTGCTGCCAGCCGTCGACGCCGCTGTCGTACACCTCGATCACGGCGGTGCGGCCGCGCCACGCGCGCACGTCCCACCACGCGCGGTGGAGGTTCTCGGTGTCGCCGCCGGCCGTGCTCAGCACCGCGGTGCCGTCGACCAGGAGGCGCACGCCCACGCGCTCCACGAGCGCGCCGCCGCCCACGAGAAACGAGAGGGCCTCGGTGCTGATCACGAAGGGCCGCGAGCGCAGCGTGCCCGTGGCCGCGTCGCTGTCGCGCGCGAAGGAGCTCACGTAGTAGCGCCCGCGCCACCCGTTCACGAAGGTCTGCGAGGCGGGCTTGTCGTGAATGGGGCGGGGGCCGAACGCGCGCCCCTCGACGGTCCAGCGACCGAAGGTGCCCGCTTCGAACGACCCTTCGGGGGCGTCGAAGGGCGCCCGCGCCGCGCTCCACGGCGCGTCGCCGGGGCCTACGCCCGCGGCCGTGCACGCGGCGTCGGCGGGGCGGTACGCGGCGCCCGTCAGGGCCTGGAACGCGCGCACCAGCTCGGGGTCGCGCGCGACGTTGCACGGCACCGTCTGCGCGAGGGCGAGGGCCTCGCGGGTCTCGCCGCGCGCGAGGTATCCCCGCGCCGCAGCGAGGCGCGCCCACGGGGCCTCGGGGGTGCGCCCGAGGCGATCGACGAGGGCGGCGGCCTCGGCCCACCGCGATACGCTGCCCAGGAGGGTGAGCGCGCGGTCGAAGTACGCGTTGGCGCCCGACGCGCCCGTCATGGCAGCCACCGCGGTGCGGTACGCCGCGAGGTCACGGCCGCCGTCGTACTCGGTGCGGCGGTGGAGGCGCAGCGACTCGGCGCGGCGTCGCATCCAGCTGCGGCGCGGGTCGATGAGCACCGCGTCGCGCGAGAGGGTGAACGCCGTCGCCGCGTCGTGGCGCCAGTCGGCGTGCCGCGACGCGTCGGCGAGGCGCTCGGCGAGGCGC
>CAISKJ010000685.1 GCA_903885885.1 uncultured delta proteobacterium | reverse complement strand
GTCGACAACGACTGGCCCGCGCTCGCTGTGGTCGAGCGTCGGTACATCGACCGCGTTCTACAGCACACGGGCGGCAACAAGACGCGCGCCGCCGAAGTGCTCGGCATCGACCGTCGCACGCTCTCTCGACTGTTCGCCCGCGAGCGGGCACAGGCCGTCGGCGCGCCCCTGAACGACGACGGCGAGGCCGATCAAGACTGACGAAGCAGCGACCTGTACGCGTCGATCACTGCGCGCAGCTCCGCGACCCGCCGCTCACGCTCGCGCTCGTCGAGGTTGACGGCGTGGTCCGGGTGCAGCGCCGTCACTCGCTCGCGGTAGCGCGCGCGCAACTGCGTCGGCGTGGTCGCCTCGTCGAGGCCAAGCACGCGCAGGGCCCGGCGACGATCGCCGCCGGGGTGCGTCGGCGCACGCACGCGGTCGCGACGTCGGGCGCGACCGTGAAAGGCCTCACCAGCTGACATGGGCGACTGCTCCGCGCTCCCTGGTGGAAGCGGCCTCGCGGCGTGAAAGCGCAGGTCGGCGTCGGCGAGCCCGTAGAGCGCGTCGAGGCGCCGCGCACGCTGCGCCTGGAGCACACGGTCGCGCGTCGCGGGGCTCAGCACGCCGCGCGCGACGAGGTGCTGTCCGATGCGCGTGTTGCGCGCGAAGGCCTCACGAGACGCGTGCTCGACGGCGTCGCGCGGGCAAAGGCCGGTGTCGGTCGCGAGGTCGCCGAAGCGGTGCGAGCGCTCGGAGCACTCGACGGCCTGCACGAGGCCGCGTCGCAAGTGGATCGCATGGTGCCGACCGGGCACGACGAGCTCGAGCACGCCGCTCGCGTACGCGCGGTGGAGCGCGGCGAGCAGGTCGCCAAGCGTCGTTTCACGGAGCCGCGTTGGGAGGAGCATCCACTGCGGGTTCTACCAGCGCGCGTCGCGCGGTCGCAACGTTCCGGTCAGCGCGCGGCGAGGTCGCTGGCGAGCTTGAGCGCGAGCGCCGACACGACGCACAGCACGACGACGCGCACGAGCCTTGCGCCGCTGCGAATCGCGATGCGCGCGCCGAGAGCTCCACCAAGAAACTGCGCGGCGGCCATGGGCAGCGCGACGTCCCAGCGCACGACGCCGCGGTGCGTGAAGATGGCGAGGGCCGCGAGGTTCGAGGCGAAGTTGACAACTTTCGCGTTGGCGCTCGCGCGCGTCAAGGCGTCGTGCATCCAGGTGACATACGCCATGATGAGAAACGTCCCCGTCCCTGGGCCGAAGAAGCCGTCGTAGGCGCCGACTGCTGTTGCGATGAGCAGCGCGAGGATCGCGGCGCGGCGTGGGCTAAGCGGCGTGCCCGGGCGGGTGCCAAGGTCGGGCCGAAACGCGAGCGCTGCCGCGACGCCGACGAGGAGTACGAGCACGACCGGGCGGAGCGCTGCGGGCGGAACCACCAGGACGAGCGCCGCGCCGCACAGCGAGCCGAGAAAGCCCCCGGCGAACGAGAGCGGTGCCCGCGCGCGGTCGAGCGCGCCGGCGCGTGCGTAGTTCGCAAGGGCGCTGAGCGAGCCGAAGGTCGACTGGCCCTTGTTGGTGCCGAGGGCGATGTGGGTCGGGAGCCCCGCGGCGAGAAGCGCCGGCACCGTGATGAGCCCGCCCCCACCCGCTATTGCGTCGATGGTTCCCGCCGCGAAGGCGGCTGCACAGAGCGCGGCCGTGGTGGTTGCGAGCACGGTCAGCTCAGCGCGCCGACAGAGGCTTCTACCGCGCTTTGGAGCGACCCGGCGCGAATCATCGCCTCGATCGCTTGCATGTCCGGAGCGAGCGCACGATCCGCCAGTAGGGTCGGCACGACGGCGCGGATCGCATCGTGTGCAGCGGCCACCCCGCCGCCTGCGCGGAGCGGAAGGCGACTGTCGAGGCCTTGCGCGGCGACGAGCGCCTCGATGGCAATCGACATGCGTGCGTTCGCGACCACACGGCCGGCCTTCGTCGCCGAAGTCGCGCCCATCGAGACGTGGTCTTCACGACCCGCAGAGGAGGGGATCGAGTCGACGCTCGCGGGATGGCACAGCACCTTGTTCTCGCTCACGAGCGAGGCAGAGGTGACTTGCGCGATCATGAAGCCCGAGTCGAGTCCCGTGTGCGGGGCGAGGAACGGCGGCAGGCCCGATGAGAGCGCGGGGTTCACCAGTTGTTCGACCCGCCGTTCGGAGATGTTCGCGAGCTCGGCGGCCGCGATCGCCACGAGGTCGAGCGCGAGCGCGAGCGGCTGGCCGTGGAAGTTGCCGCCGGACACCACATCGGCACCCTCGCTTGTGGTGAAAACGAGAGGATTGTCGGTGACGGAGTTCATCTCGCGGGAGAGAACATCACGTGCCCAGGCGAACGCATCGCGTGACGCGCCATGCACCTGCGGCATACAGCGGAGGGAGTAGGGATCCTGAACCTTACCGCAGTTCTTATGGCTCTCGGCGATCTCGCTGCGGGCGAGGAGTGTGCGGAGGTTGGCCGCGCTTGCGAGGGCGCCGGGATGCGGTCGCGCCGCGACCACCCGCTCTTCGAATGGATGCCCCGAGCCCTTGAGCGCCTCGAGAGACATAGCACCCGCGATGTCGGCGTGTGTGGCGAGAGCGAGCGCGTCGTGCAACACGAGGCCTCCAACGGCGAGAATGAACTGAGTCCCGTTGATCAGCGAGAGGCCTTCCTTCGCCTCGAGCGCGAGCGGTACGATATTCGCGCGACGCATGGCTTCGGCGCCATCGACGATCTCACCACGATACTCGGCCATGCCCTCGCCGATGAGCACGCTGGCGAGGTGTGCGAGCGGCGCGAGGTCGCCCGAAGCCCCCACGGAGCCTTGCGAAGGGATCACCGGGTGGACGCCCTGATTGAGCATCATGAGTAGCGTCTCGGCCACGAGGGGGCGCACGCCCGAGTGACCCAGCGCGAGCACGTGGGCGCGCAGGAGCATCATCGCGCGCACAGCATCGACAGGCAGCGCACTCCCGACGCCACACGAGTGGCTGCGCAACAGGTTGTGCTGAAGCGTGCGTACGTCGGCAGGTGAGATGCGCGTCTCGGCGAGGGCACCGAAACCGGTGTTCACACCGTAGACTCGCGGCGCATCTTCGCCGCCGTCGGTGATCGCCTCGATCGCAAGCCGTGCCTGGGACATGCGCCTACGAGCCTCGGGGTCGAGCGTGACAGACGCGCCCTGGCGCGCAACGCGAACGAGGTGGTCGAGCGAGAGCGGAGCGCCGACAAGGATAGCTGCCATCATGCGCGTGTTCGTACCACCAGAGGCGCGTGTTAGGGTAGCAGCCGTCGTGCGTACGCGCGTATGTTTGGGAGTTGTGTGCGTGATTGCGGGGTGTGAGGGAGTGGCGCTTCCATCGCCTTCCCGCATCAGCAAACTTCGAGTGCTCGCGCTTACAACAACGACCCCGGAGGTGCGGCCTGGCGTGGGGGCCCGCGTTGAGGCCGCGATGATCAACCCCGATCCATTCCCACATCATGTCGTTCGGTGGCGATTGTGTGATGAGTCCGTGATCGCTGATCCGCGGGCATGCGCCACGGAGCCAATGGGCATCGACCTCGGTCTCGGGGCCAGTGTTCAAGTTCCGACCTCACTGGATCGAGCGACGACGAAGCTGCTGTTCGCCGCTGTGTGCGAGGCCTCGCCCGCCATCCTCGACACGGTGACCGGGCACTTCCGATGCGCGGGTGGATTGCCTGCCGAAGAGGCGTTTCGACGCATCGTTGTGCGTGCTGAGGGCGAACTCAACGAGCCACCAAGCATCTTGCGATGGGAGCTGGTGCGCGCCGACGCGATCGTACGTCCGGACGCGATGGGCGACATCGCTCTGCCTCGGTGCGAGTCAGAGCCATGCGGAGCGTGGGTCGTCCGGGTCGTCCCAATCGAGGGGGCGGCGGAGACGACGGGATCACAAGATGAGGCCCTCGTCGCGTCGTTCTATGCGACCGCTGGAGAACTCGACCCGCCGCGTGACGCAGCAGCACCCGGAGAGGTGCGCCCGATGACGTCGCGATGGGTTGTCGCCGAAGGCGTCGGGTACATGCAACTCGGGGTGGTTTTACGAGATCAGCGAGGAGGGGAGAGCGTGCGGGTCGGGCGGGTTTTGTGGCGGTGAGCCCGCGGGACTACTGGCAGCGAGCGTTCACGCACATACGACCAGCGGCGCAGTTGGCGTTGCGAGCGCATTGGGGCATTTGCTCGTTGGTGCTCGTGCAGAGCGAGCGCCCCATCCCATCTCGGCTGCAGAGGTTAAACTGCACATCGACCCGCATGCAGTCGCCGTCCGGCATGACGGAGGGCATCGGGCAGAGCAGGCGGCAGGCGCCGTTGTAGCAGATCGATTCCCCGTTACACTCCGAGTCCATCGTGCAGAACGGGCGGGGACGCGTGTCGACGCGGCACGCGCCGTTGTCGCACATGAAGCCCGCGCCGCATGCGGCGTCGGTTGCGCATGTACGGAGGCAAACTCCGCTCGAACACACCTGTCCCGTGGCGCAGGGCGTGGCACACGTGCCCGACGAGGGATAACTGCAGCGGCCGCTGACGCAGGCTTGACCAGCGGCGCAGTTGGCTGCGCTTGTGCAGCCCACCACGCAACGCCCGTCGACGCACGACTGGCCAGCCCCCGTGCACTGGTAGTCGAACTGGCACTGGCTCGTGCGAGGCTGGCAGCTTCCGCCGAGACATACTGGCGTCGCCGACGTCGATGCGCAGTCGGCATCGGTGGCGCAGCGGCCCCCAGGCGTGCACTGGTGAGTGCTTGCGTCGCAGATGAGGCCCGTTGCGATTGCCGCGCACTCCGCGTTGGTACCGCAGCCACCAGGAACGCAAACGCCGCGAGGATCACACGTGAACGACGTGGGGCACTGTGCGCCCGTCATGCACCGAACAGCGGTATTGCAGCGCATCGTCGATGCGTCGCAGTACCCGTTGGGACACTCGGTGTTGCTCGAGCAGGAAACGAAGCCCGCGTCGGGGACAGGAGTGGGCGTGGTGCCCGAGCGGTCGTGCTCGTCGCTCCACACGGGACACCCCGTGAGGAAGATGCCGCCGACGAGAGCCATGATCGAGAATCCTGAAAGCGTATGCCCGAGAGTGCGCATTGCGATGCCTCCGACGTGG
>CAISKJ010000684.1 GCA_903885885.1 uncultured delta proteobacterium | reverse complement strand
GGATGGGCGCAGGCGCCTCGACGACGGGCGCGTGGACCGCGCGGGCCGCTGCGACGGGGGCGGGCGCCTCCCGCGGCGCGCGCGCGCGGTGGACCGCGGTGCCCGCGCTCACGGCCAGGAGGCTCGCGAGCCCGATCTTGACCAGGAGCTTAACGCTCAGCGCGGCGGGCGCGGCGGCGCTCGACGCGAGCTTGCTGATGGCCGCTGCGTTGCGGGCGCGCGTCGCGGCGTCGAGGGCCCTCGGACCGCGGGCGTGACGGAGCAGGTCGCGCGCTTCGTTCGATGCGCCGCCGTTGGGGGCGCGCCAGCGAGTCGGGTCGCTCATCGCCGACCTCCATGGGTGTCGCGCGCGTTGTGGCGCGCGAGGGATTTCTCAAACTGCTTGCGCGCGGCGAAGAGGCGCGAGTGCACCGTGCCGACGGGCACGCCCACGATCGCGGCGATCTCGTCGCAGCCCAGCTCTTCGACCTCGAACATCACGAACACGGCCCGCTTGTCGACGTCGAGCTCGTCGAGAATGGCGTCGAGGCGGGCGCGCGCCTGGCGGCCCACGGCGTCGTCTTCGGGCGACGTGGTGGTGCTGCCCGGGCGCTCTTCGACGGGCGTGTCGCCGACGTGCTCGTGACGGCGCCACGCGCGCCTTCGGTAGTCCGACGCGGCGCGGAGGCACACGCCGTAGAGCCAGGTGGTGACCTTCGACGAGTGATCGAAGGTGTGCAGTCGCTGGTGCACGATCACAAACACCTCTTGCAGCATGTCGTCGAGGTCGGAGGGCCGCACCCCGAGGCGCTGCAGCGACGCCCACACGAAGCCCGCGTGCGCGGCGTACACCGCCGTCACGGTGAGCTCCTCGGTGTGGGGGCGCGCGTTCACGGTCGTCGAGGTCGACTCAAACATCGGTGCGCGTACATGGGCACGTGGCGGCGCCTGCTTCACCGAAACAGCAGGCCCACACCCGCGAAACCAACGAGGGCCACAAACGACTGCTGAAACACCGTCTGCTGCGTGCTCCCGTCGTAGAAGCGGTGGCGCACGAGGGGGAGCGCTGCGTCGGCGCCCGCCTCGACCACGAGGGGCCCCGCGAGGCGCGCGCGCAGCGTGGCCCCGAGGGAGACCGCGGCCCACGCGTGCTCACCCGACGCGACGGGCGTCGCGCCCTGCACGGCCGCGTGAAGGGCGCCGATGTAGAAGCCGCCGTGGAGGTCGACGGCCAGCGAGCGCAAGCGCACCACGTCGTAGCCCGCGGTGAGCCACGCGGCCGTGAGGCCCAGCGCCGCGCCGCCGCGCGCGCGCTCGCTCGTCGAGGCGGGCACGAGCATCATGCCCGCGCCCCACCGTACGCGCCCCGCGAGGGGGCCCTCGGCGCCGATGGCGGCTCCCACGGCGAAGCCGGGCACGAGCTCGTAGGCGCCGACGACGCGCGCGGTCACGGTCGCGCCGCGCAGCCTCAACTCTTCGCGGAGCCGCGCGGTGGGTGGTGGCGGTGGCGGTGGCGGTGGCGGTGGCGGTGGCGGTGGGGCCGGCGGACGGAGCGCGGCCTCGGGGTCGATCGAGAGGGCGACGCCGAGGGTGACCGCCGCGGCGATCGCGCTGCAGTCGTCGGCCTCGCTGGTGAACTCTCGGGTGCCGATGGGGGCGTCGAAGGCGTCGCGCACCACGATGCGCGCGACCCAGCGGCCCTGAAGCCGTCGCACCGAGGCCTCGATGGAGGGGGCGAGCGAAGCCACGAAGGGGTCGCGCCCGAGGCGCCGGGTGACCTCGCGGGCGAGGGCGGGCGCGTCGGGGCAGCGCTCCGTCCCCTCGTCGCGCGCCCAGGCGAAGCGAAAGCGCCCCACGGGCTGCGAGAGCGCGTCGAGCGGCAGCGCGAGCGTCGCGAGGGCCGCGGCGCAACGTTGCAAAGACTTCACGGAATCGTCGTACCCCATCCCTCGACGCCGCAACAGCCCGCACTGCGCCGCGCACCGGCGCGTGTCGTTTGTGTGAAGCGCCGGGCGGGGGGCTCCCATCCAGCCGATGACAGAGCGCGATCACTCCGATCGCCGCGTCATGGGCCGCGACGCCGCGCGCCTCTTGGTCTTCACCTGTGCCTCGGGAGGGCGTGCACGATGGCTTCGCGACAGACCCGCACGCGGCGTGATTCGGAGCGCACTTCATGAGCGCCGCGCACCCGTTCGTGCCGCGCGTCGCGGCCGCGGCCACGGCGGCCACCGCCTTCGCGCCCGCCGGCGCCGACGAGCTCGAGCGCGCCTCGCTGCAGCGCCGCTTCGACCGCAAGTACCTCCTGCGCGCCGACGGGGCCGCGTCGCTCCTCCACGCGATCGCGGGCGAGTACCGCGTCGTGCTCGCGCGCCGCGAGCGCTTCGCCCTCTACGACACGACGTACTTCGATACCCCGTCGCTGCGCTGCTACCACGACCACCGCCGGGGGCGTCGTCCGCGCGCCAAGGTGCGCGTGCGCAACTACATCGACCGCGAACTCTCGATGCTCGAGTTCAAGCAGAAGACGGCGCGCGGCGACACCCGCAAGCTCCGCTGGGAGCGCCCCGCCCTCACGAGCGCGCTCACCGACGAAGACGTGGCGCGCCTCGTCGCGGTCTGCCCGGATCTCTTCGAAGAGGGCCCCCTCGTGGCGCAGGCCCGCACGGTGTTTCACCGCCTCATGCTGCTCAACACGCGCACCGTCGAGCGCGCCACGCTCGACTTCGGCCTCGCGCTCGAGCGCGGCGACGCCCGCTGCGCCGTCGACGCGCTCGTGGTCGTCGAGGTGAAGGACGCCGGCCGCGGCGCGCCGAGCCCCCTCATCGCGGCGCTGCGCCGCGAGGACGCCCGCATGCTCCCGTTCAGCAAATACTGCATGGCGATCGCGTGCCTCGGCCACGAGCGCGCCAACGCGTTTCGCCCCTCGCTCCGCGCCCTCGAAGGAGGATTGTGATGGCCGATCTGTGGCCCGTGGTGAACGACGCCGTCGCGTCGCTCGCGCCCCGCCTCGCGCTCGACCTCGCCTGCGCCTACGCGGTCGTGCAGGGCGTGTACGTGCGGCTCTACCCCCGCCGCGAGTACGCGTTCACGTACTGGCTGCTCAACCTCATCACCTTCTCGGTCGCCTACATGCTCTCGGGCGTGCGCGTCGAGATGGGGCTC